>NZ_JBHVPD010000031.1:0-87209 GCF_042887525.1 Kitasatospora sp. NPDC057936 | reverse complement strand
CCGGCCCCCCGCCGCGCCCCCCGGTCCCCCCCCGCCCCGCCGCCGGCCACCGGCTACCGGCTACCGGCCGTCAGCCGGTCAAGCTCGTCGGCGATGTCCGTCCACCGCTCCTCCGGCAGGTTGTGCCCCATCCCCGGGTAGCCGACGAACCGGGCGCCCGGGATCCGCGCCGCCACCGCCCGTCCTCCGGCCGGACGGACCAACGGGTCGTCCTCCCCGTGGATCACCAGGGTGGGCGCGGCGATCCCGGCCAGGCCCGGGGCCGGGAAGCGGACGGCACGCGAGGCGGCGAGCTGGCGGCGGCGGGCCGTCGGATCGTGCGGGTGACGGGCGTGGCACTCGGCGGCCACCGCGCGGGCCTGTTCCTCGGGGAAGCGGGCCCCGTCCGGGTAGGTCAGCCGCAGCACGTCCACGGTCCGGCGGATCTGGCTCGCCCGGTCGTCCCCGTACCGGCGGAACGCCAGCTTGAACGGGCGCAGCAGGTGGATGTACGCGAGGGCGCTCGCCGGCCGGTCGACCGGGATCGACAGCATGGAGGTCAGCGTGCGCACCCGTTCGGGCGCGGTCGCCGCGAGGTACTGGCCGAGCCCGGCGCCCATGGACGCGCCGCAGAGGTGGGCGTCGCGCCAGCCGAGCGCGTCCAGGACGGCGAGCGCGTCCCCGGCCATGTCGACGGCGGTGTACGCGGTGCCGCGGTGCCCGGTGAAGTGCGTGGACAGGCCGCTGTCGCGGTGGTCGTAGCGCACCACCCGGTAGCCCCGCCCGGCGAGCAGGCGGCAGAAGTCCGTCCACCACCACAGCATCTGGCCGTCCAGGCCGGCGATCAGCAGCAGCGGCCGCCCGTCCGGTTCGCCGAACGCCTCGTAGGCGATCTCCACCTCGCCGTTCCTCGCCACCGCGCGCTCGTACGGGACTGACACGACCATCGGGGCCCCCTCGCCTCGCCGATTTTCACCATGCACTCGCATGGTAAAAGCCGCCGCGTATGCTTGGCAATGCACCCGCATTGCCAAACTGCGCCACTGCGCCACTGCCGGACTGCCGGACCGCCGCAGTACCCGACCACCAGACGGATCGTCACGGGAGAGCCGCCGCCCATGCCCAAGCAGGTCGACCGCGAGGAACGCCGCCGCCACATCGCCGCCGCCCTGCTGCGGATCATCACCACCCGCGGCCTGGAGGGCGTCAGCCTGCGCGACGTCGCCGCCGAGGCCGGCGTCTCGATGGGCGCGGTGCAGCACTACTTCGCCACCAAGGACGAGATGCTGCGCTTCGCCATCGAGTACAACCACGAGCTGCTCACCGCGCGCTTCGCCCGCCTCTTCGCCGGCGACCGGATGCCCACCACCGTGCGGGAACTGCTCCGCCGGCTGCTGGTCGAGCTGCTCCCGCTGGACGAGCAGAGCCGCGACGGCGCCCGGATGGGCGCGGCCATCCTCGCGCGCGGCGCCGTCGACCCGTCCGTGCGCGACGTCGTGACGATGGTGTACGAGGGCGCCACCGGCTTCCTCGCCCAGCAGCTGAGGCTCGGCCAGGAGCGCGGCGAGCTCCCCGCCGACCTCGACCCCGACCACGCCGCCCGCGCCCTCCACACCGTCGTCGAGGGCCTGCGCTGGCCCGTCCTCTTCGGCGTCTACCGCGAGGCCGACGCGCTCGCCGTCCTGGACGAGCACCTGGACCGGCTCTTCGGCTAGGGCGTTTCAACCGGCGTGGTGAACCCTGCGCCCGCCCGGAGCAGGTTTCCCAGCGGGCGGTTCGCCGAGAAACCTGCTCCGACCTGCGTGCGGTGCGGGCGGGCACCGGGAGATGACGCGGGCTACTTGCGCTGGAGGTTGACCGCGTCGTCGCGGACCCAGTCGTAGTGGCCGCCCTGGCCCTGCGGGGTCTCGTAGAAGATGTGGCCGTCCCACTTGGTCGCGCTGCCGGTGAGCTTGACGCACTGGTCCTTGCGCCACCGGCTGCCCAGGTTGGTGAAGCCGCCGACCTCGTTCCAGGTCCGGATCCAGTCGGTCCGCTGGCGGTTCGGCTCGCCGTAGACGCGGATGTCCGCCCGCCAGGCGTCCGCGAGGTCCTTGGTGACCCTCGCGTCGCAGTTCACGTTCTCCGCGACGTCGCGCAGCTGGTCCAGGTCCACGAGGTAGGACTCCACGTAGCCGCCCTCGCCCCTCCTGACCACCGCCTTGGCGAACTGCTTGTACACCGCGCCCTTGTCGTTCTCCTTGGCGATGCTCCAGTAACCGTCCCATCCGGTGTACCAGCCGGGGGCGTACTTGTTCTCGTCCAGCTCGATGAGACAGGTGTCCTTCGCGACGCTCCGGACCGTGCCCTGGGCCCGGCGGTAGCTGCCGTCGGCGTGGCTCAGGTAGGAGACCGCCTCCACCTTCGTCCACCCCGCGCAGGCCGCCGCGCCCGTCCCGGCCTGGGGCCGGGCGACGGCCTGCGTGCCGCCGCCCAGCACGAGCGCGGCGGCGACGGCCACCACGGCGGCGATCGGGACCTTGGTATTCACCACAGGAACTCCTTGCATCTGATGAAGTGTCAAACACGCAGCGCAGCAAGCAGCACCGAGATCGAAGAACCGCGGCGCCCTGCGGGGCCGGCCGCGGACAGCGATCTGGGCCGCCCTTGCCGTGAAGGGCGGCCCAGTGACCGCACGGTGCGCCCGGCTTCCCCGCGTAGTCGCGTGCCGGTCAGCCGCCAGGCGCCGGGGCGGTCACGCCTCGGCCTGTCACTCCGGCAGGGGCTTGACGATCGTGTGGGTGATGACCTGTCCCTGGATGTGCTTGACCTCGAGCTTCTGATGGCCGACCGGCTGGGCGGCCTTGACGGCTGTCGGCTTGGCGGCGGTCTCGGCGGCGGCGGTCTCGCCGGCTTCGGGCTCGCCGGCTTCGGGCTCGTCGGCGGTGGTCTCGGTGGGCTGGTCGTCGGCCATGGACGGGCTCCTTCTGTCATGCGCGGATCGGACTTGGTCGATCTTCCCCGGCGGCGACGCGGAGTAACCGGTCGAATACCGGCCAGGCGGGCGCGGTAGTGGCCTGGACGGTTCGTCGAACGGGCACGAGCGGCCGCCGTCCGGGGCACGGTGTTTCCACAGGACCCGCCGGGCCGGGTCACCCGTGCGACGGGTCCCGCAGGACAGCGGGAGGCCCGCCGACCGAGCATGGGGGCGTGCGGCGAGCGCGTCCGGTCCCGCACACCCGACTGCGGGCCCGCCGCGTCCCACCGGCGGCCGCCCCGGCCAGACCCCCAGGAGTCCCCGATGACCCCGCTGCCCACCGTCGCCGACGGCATGAGCGCGCCGGAAACCATCACCGCGCTGCGCACGCTCCTCGACGAGCACGCCGCGACCATCGCCCACCACCCCGCGACCGTCGACCGCATCCGGGTGCTCGTCGCGGAGATCGCCGCCTTCCCGTCCCGCGACGGGTCCAGGGGTCGCGCAGGCATCAGCACCGACACCGGCACCGGCCACCGGAGCGCTCCCGGCGGGCCCTCGCAGATCGACGCCGTGCTCGACCGGCTGATGGCCCGGACCGGCCCGCTCAGCCGCGACGCCGAGGTGACGGAACGGGTCCGCCGCCTCCACCGCGCCGTCACCGACGCCGCCAACGCGGCCCCCGGCACCGACACCCTCTCCCAGCGCGAACGTGCCTCGGCCCTCGCGCTCCTGGACCTCCTGATCGCGCGGGCCCCGGAGATCGGCGCCGACCCCGGGGCCACCGAACGCGTGCACACCCTCAACGAGGCTGTCAGCCTGGAGAACTGACCACGGAAGCGCCGACGGCTCAGGCGGTGCCGAGCGGGTTGAGGAGCGCGAAGCGCCAGGTGCCGTCGTACGGGTCCTGGCGGGCGATGTTGGCGGTGATGCCGGTCCGGGCGGTCCGCCCGCCGCCGGGGGTGTCGACCTCCAGGGTCCAGTCGTTGACCAGCAGGGCACTGCCCGCGCCGACGAGCGTGTGCCGCCGGACGTTCGTCAGCTTGCCGTGGACGGCCACGGTGCCGCCGAACTCCGCACGCAGCGCGTCGGTGCCCGCGATGAACTCGCCGGCCACCGTGCGCATGGCCGCGTCCGGGGCGAAGAGGGTCAGGACGGTGTCGACGTCGCCGGCGTTCAGGGCGTGCTCGAACGCGATCGGCAGTTGCGCGGGGTCGGTGATGACGGGGACGGACATGGTGAAAATCCTCACGTGTCGTAGTGGTGACGCTGACGGCCCTCGGCCGCCGTGCCTCCACGATCCCGCCGGGGCCGCCTCCCCGGCGAGGTAGAGTCGGGACTCGCCATGGTCGAAAACGGACACCGCGACGTCATCGAGATCGCCTACGACAACCCCGACCCCGCACACCCGGGGGTCGAGGTCCTGGCCTTCGAGGCGCTGAAGCAGCGCCTGAAGAGCTCCGTCGCCCGCCGGCCGAGCCGGCTCGACTTCCACCAGCTGGTGCTCGTGCGCGGCGGCGAGGGCACCGCGATGGTCGATTTCGTCCCGCACCCGTGCACGCGCGGCACGCTCCTGCACCTGCGCCCCGGCCAGGTGCAGCGCCTGCCGTCCGGCGCCGACGGCCGCCCGGCGGCACTCGACGCCGTCCTGCTCCTCTTCACCGCCGACTTCCCACCGCCGCTGCCCGCGACGCACGCCGCGCTCGACGGCTTCGGCCCGGTCGCGTGGCAGCTGCCGCCCGGTGAGTTCGGCGCCTTCGAGCGGGCGGCGGCGGAGCTGGAAGCCGAGTACGCGGCACTCCGGACCGGCGCGGCCCCCGCCGGCCTTTCGAGCGCGCTGCTGCGCCAGCTCCTCGGCGCGTTCCTCATCCGCATCGCCCGCCTCCCGGGCCCCACCGGCGAACCCTCCCCCGACCTCTACCTCGCCTTCCGGCGCGAACTGGAACGGTCCTTCGCCACCACCCGCTCCGTCGAGGAGTACGCCGCCCGCCTCGGCTACTCCCCCCGCACCCTCACCCGCGCCTGCCTGGCCGCCACCGGCCGCACCGCCAAACAACTCGCCGACGCCCGCGTCGCGTTGCAGGCCCAGCGCCTCCTCGCCCACACCGACCTCCCCGTCGCGACCATCGGCCGCACCCTCGGCTTCGGCGAGCCCACCAACTTCGGCAAGTTCTTCACCCGCGAGACCGGCCGCACCCCGGGCACCTTCCGGCGCGCCCAGCGCTGATCCGGCGACAGGTCAGGCTGCTTCGCATCCGCTCCAACGGCCCCATCCCCGCACCCGTTCGAGCGGCCAGCCGCGCCGACACCTCTCCGGGCGCCACCGACCGACGAACCGTCGGGCGAACCTGGCCCCCCAGAGATGCTCTCCGAGTCGGCGCCCCGCGCCGACCGCTCGCCACGGGAGGCGCCCCCTTGAAGAACACCCTCCGGACCAACAGACCCCTGGCCGCCATCGCCGTCTCGGCCGCCGCGATGGCGGTCGTCGTCTCCCCGGCCGGGGCCGGCCAGGCCCTCGCGGCCCGCGCCTGCTTCGACCGCGCCAAGCAGCCCTACACCTCGGTGGTGGACAGCCACCTCCACTTCCGCCCCTTCGGCGGGCGGGCGATCCCCTTCGAGGAGATGACCGACTACCTGCGCAAGAGCGGCGTCCGCTACGCCAACATGTTCGGCATCGGACAGGTCCTGCCCGCCGACTCCGGCTGCGTGTACTACCTCGACTGCCCCGGCACGCCGGTGCGGCCCAGCATCCGCAACGACATCGCCAACGCCGAGAACTTCCGCGAGCAGCACCCGGACGACCCGCACCTCACGCTGTCGATGACCTTCATGGACCTGCACCACCCGGAGACCGTCCCCACCGGAATCGCGCTCTACGACCGCGAGTACCCGAAGATGTTCAAGTGGGCCGGCGAGGTCAACGTCGTCAAGCAGGCGCTGTTCGCCAACCAGGCCGAGTCGGCCGACAGCGACGACATCGCCAACTGGGGCCCGTTCATGCAGGTGTACCGGGAGCGCGGCATCCCGGTCACGTTCCACTCCGACCTCGGCAACGACGCGGAGCCGACCAAGTACCTGCACCTGATGGAGGAGATCCTCGACCGGTACCCGGGCAACAAGATCGTGTGGGCCCACATGGGACTCTCGAAGGAGCTCGCCACCCTCGACCCCGACGAGCACATCCGCATCCTCGACCGGCTCCTCGACGCCCACCCGAACCTGACGCTCGACCTCAGCTGGCGCGTCCTGGAGGACCTCTACTTCAGCCGCCCGGGCGTCCGCGAGAAGTACGCGGCCTTCCTCGACCGCCACCCCACCCGGGCGATCACCGGGACGGACTTCGTGGCCGCCCGGACCAAGGACTACGCGGTCTACGAGCAGGAACTGGAGGTCACGAGCCGGATCAACCGCGCGCTCGGCAACGAGGCCTTCCGGGACATCGCCCTCGGCCAGAACTACTTCGCCCTCCTGGGACTCAAGGACGAGGCCCCGCGCATCTGCCGCACCCGCCCGCGTTCCGACGCCTGACGGTCAGAGCCCCCACAGGCCCTTGTGCATCAGGTCCGTGGGGGCCACCGGGCTCAGCGCGCCGCGAGCAGGTACCCGAGGGCGGCGGCGGTCCCGGACGTGATCAGGCCGGACGCCAGGAGGTGGAGGCGGGCCGGCACCTCCAGCGTCAAGCGGATCCCTCCGACGCGGACGTCCAGGACCGGGCCGACGGGGTCGGGCCGGGTGACGGACTCCGACGAGGCCTGAGCTGGGATCTGGTCGTGCGACATGGTCGCGCTCCTGGCGGTGCGGTCGGGTCCGGCGGACCCGGTTCGTTTCGGGCATAGGTCGGGCGAACCGTCCGGACCCACGTGAGCGGCCCAAAAATCTTTTCCCGAAAGAATTGTGACGATGCGTGGGATCGTGCTCGTCCGCCGGCCTACAACGCCGACAGGAGCAGCGTGGTGCTGGGCCGCAACGCGGGAGGGTCGATGGTGCAGGTCGAGAGGAGCGGCGCTTCGCCGTACCCGGCACCGGCCAGAGAGCCCGCCCGCGCCCCGGCCGACTCGCTCGCGCGCCGGAAGGCGGACCAGGACCTCGTCGACCGGCTCGCCGCCGGCGGCTGGACCGGGCCCGACTACGTGCTGTTCGAAGCCGCGATGATAGCCACGGGCACGAAGGTGCTGCGGCACTGGATCGTCACAGAGCAGATCCACCACCGCTGTTTCGTCGCCGGCCGGCCCCTGGACACGGATGCCGGGACGCGGCGGGTCCTCCGCGAGCGGGTGGACGAGCGGGAGTCGCTGATCGGCGAGACGGTCGCCCTCGCCTGGACGCGGTTCCGGGAGAAGGCCTTGATCGAGGGCGGCTGGAGCTGCGCCGGCGGTGCCACGCTCGCCTCCTACTTCGTGGGCGCGGTCCTGCTGGCCTTCCCCGGCGCCCACCGACGCTGGTGCCGGGAGTTCGGGGCGGGTGCCGCCGTCGAAGTCCCGCTCGGCGACGCGCTGCCCGACATCGTGGACGGCGGGGAAGTGCAGCAGGACCGCGCCCACGACGACATCGTGCCCGACCTGGCGGCGTCCGAGACGGTGATCGCCGACCTCGGGCCGGACCTCACCCCCGATCAGTGCCGGATCCTCGCGGAGATCTTCCGCTGGCGCGCCCTGGGACTCACGGACAAGGAGATCGGGGCCCGCCTCGGACTCTCCGAGGGCGCGGTCTCCATGCGGGTCAAACGGCTTCGCGACCACCTCGGCCGCGGCCGGCAGCGCGGGCCCCGACAACCCGGCGAGCAGCAGGACCCCACCAACGAGGAACGGAGGAGGACGCACCCATGACCAATCCCATGCCCGAGGCCGTCACCGGCGACCTGATCCGTTGGGCCCTCACGATTCTCCGCACCGCGGGCACGAGCGACGCGGGCGTCTGGACGCGGGAGTTGGAGCGTGTCCGCCTGCCGTCGCGCGGAGGCGCGGAAGTGGACGTCGGCAGACTGAGCCCATCGCTGCGGGGCTTCCTGAGGACCCTGCGGGGATCCTCGATCGCGCCCGAACTCGATCCGGAGTCCATTGAGCCGGTGCTGGACCGGAACGTCTACGACTGGGATGACGCCGAGGAGGAGAGCCCGGTGGAGGAGCCCGTCCGCCGCGTCGTCGTGGTCGTGGACTGCGAGCGGTCCGGCATCCGCAACCACCGTGACCAGGAGTTCCGGGACGCGCGGTTCCGCGCGGTGACGGAGGCCTGCTCGCGGGTCGTCGGCTGGCAGGACTGCAGGGTCGAGCAGGGCGACGGGGTGATGGCCGTGCTGCCGAACGACGCGGACGGGGAGTCGATCGCCCGCTGGTTCCGCCTCGTGGCGGCCGGGCTGTCCCGGGAACACCGGCCGCGCTACCTGGCCGGCGTCCTGGGGACCCGGTCATCGGATCGACGCGTGCTCTGGGATCTGGGCCGGAAACTCGCTCTCCTCAGGTCGGTCCGGGACGAATTCGTGCACCGGAACGATCCCGGGCCGATCCTGGTGCTGCCCGAGTCCGTATGGGAAGCCCTGGCCGAACCGGACGGACGGGTGATGGGCGTCCGTCGGTGGCAGCAGGTCACGCCGTCCGGTACCACCGACCGGGCATGGGCCGCGCCCTGGTGGCCGACACCGGCCGGCAGGCCACCGGACGACGCCCTTCGGCGCGCAGCCCGTACCGCGCGGCAACTGGCCGGCGAGCTGACCCGGTCGCGGATCGGACACAAGACGAGGGCCGACCCGGCGTGGGAGCTGGACGAACTCGGGATGGCTGCCAAGCAGTTGTCGGCGGACCTGGCCAATCTGGCGCGCGCCGTGAGCGAGCCGGGCCAGAGGTCGCTCATGCGGGAGATCTTCCACCAGGCCTCCCATGCTGCGACGAAGTTGACCATGATGGCCGCGTTCGGCCGACGCAACCACGTGGGGAGCGCCGAGCGTCAGTTGTACATGGTGATGGTGCGCCTCTACGAGATCGTCGGGGACGACGACGAGGCGGAGCCGGTGCACGAACGCCCGTCCGGCCGGCCCGATCGGAGCCTGTTGCACCTCCGACAACCGGACCTGCGGGTGTCGGCGGCCGGCCGGAGTGTCCACGAGGGCCGCTGACCCACACGCCGCGTGGTCCCCCGCCCGAGCGCGCCGCGCGGCTGCTCGGCCTTCCCAGCGACGGCTCGCGGCGGCGCTCGTAACGCCAGTGGCGCGGCGCGCGTTGTGAGTGCGGACGTCTTGGCATGGTGACCACTGGTTCCGGGTTCCCGTTGCCGCCTGCCGTCCCCTTTCCCGACCCACGGAGGGCTGCCGGCCATGGATCGCAACCCCGCAATCGTCCTCAGCGCCCCGCGGCGCGTCGTGCTGGCCACCTGGGGCACGGCCGGCGACATCGCGCCCTACGCAGGACTGGCCGCGGGCCTGAAGAAGGCCGGGCACGATGTCGTGGTGGTGACGTCCGGCCGGCACGCGGCGACCTTCCACGGCCTGGCCCTCAAGGTCCGCGCCATGCCCCTCGATCGGCAGGAAGCGGAGATCGGGCAGCCGAGGGCGCGGCGCGCGCGCAGGGACAACGCCCGGGACATGGCCCTCATCGCGGCGGAACACCTGTTGGCGGCAGCGGGCGCGGGCGCCGACGTCCTTCTCGCGCATCCGCTACTGCACCCGCAGGCCGCCCTCGTCGGCCGCGGGCTGGACATTCCCTGCATCGGCGTCTACACCGTCTCCCACGCGATGATGCTCCCGCGGCTCGTGACCGGCGGTTCGCACGGGCGCTACCGTGCGACGGACGCGCTGGTCAGACTTGTCCTGAGTCCGATCTACCGGTCTGCCAACGGCTATCTGCGACGGGAGCTCAACCTCCCGCGCGGCAGGATGGAGGACCTACGGCTGCCGCTCTCCACCTGTGCCGTGCGGTACGGGTTCAGCGCGGCACTGATGCCGCGCGGGGTGCGGATTCCCGCCCCGCACCGGGTGGTGGGTGCCTGGCACCCGCAGCGGGCCGCGGGCTGGCGGCCCGACGCCCGGCTGGTGGACTTCCTCGACTCGGGACCTGCCCCCGTCTACTTCGGGTTCGGAAGCATGACCGGCATCGATGTCGAGCAGCTCGCCGACACCGTCACCACGGTTGTCCGGCGGCTCGGGGTGCGTGCCGTGGTCCAGGGCGGGTGGGCCGGTCTGGAGGCCCGGGGCGACGACGTCCTCAACATCGGGCCGTGCCCGCACGACTGGCTCCTGCCTCGGATGCGGGCGGCCGTGCACCATGCCGGGCCCGGCACCGTGCACGCCTGCCTGCGGGCCATGACTCCCGCGCTTCCGGTCCCCGTCGGATTGGACCAACCGTTCTGGTCGTCTCGGCTGCGGGCGCTGGGCCTCACCCCGGCGGTGATTCCGCAGCGGCGACTGAACGCCGACAATCTCGGCTGGGCCTTGGACCGGCTGCTGGAGGGACACGAGTACCGGGTCCGGACTCAGGAAATCGGTCGGCTGGTGGGGCGGCAAGACGGTACGGCGGCGCTCCTGGAGGAGCTCGGCTGACGCCGCTCGCGGGTCAGCGCAGGCGCTCGACGGTGCTGTGGGGCAGCGTGCCCAGGGACTCGCCGTGCAGGAAGAGGGTGATGGCGGCCGCGAAGTCGGCGTCACGTTCCAGGTGGAGGAGGTGGTCGGCGTGCTGCATCACGAGGAAGGTGCAGTCGGCGATGGTGACGGCCACGGCGCGGTTGTCCTCGACGGTGGTGGCCGTGTCGTTCTCGCCGACACCGACGAGGGCGGGGATGCCGGCGAGTCCGCCGGGGGGCAGCGGGTCGCTCAGGAGGAGGGAGCCGCGATCGACGACGTAGCGGATCAGGGGGTCTTGGGGGGAAGCGGCGAGCTGGTCGAGCATGACGCGTGCGGCGGCCTTGACGAGCAGGTGGTCTTCGGCTGCCCGGGTGTTGGTCAGGACGTCCACGAGCCGGGCTGCGGTGCGGCGTTGGCTACCGGTCGTGGCGGGAGGCGGTGCCGTGGCCTCGCGGCGCAGTCCTTCCCTGATGAGCGCGGCGAGCCGGGGGCCGGGTCGAGGGGCGGCGCCGAAGAGCATGAGTCGCGTGACACGGTCGGGGTGCTGCTGGGCGAGCCGGTAGCCGACGGGGTAGCCGGATGAGACGGCGAGGACGGCGAACCGTCCGATGCGGAGCTGGTCGGCGGCTGCCAGGGCGGCCTGGGTGAGGTCGTCCCAGGTGAGGTTCGTCCGGGCCTGGTCGGGTGAGCGCGCGGGGGGCAGGTCGGGGATGAGGACCCGGTGGCGGGGGCAGAGGCGGCGTTCCAGTCGGGCCCAGGAATGGCGGCTCTGGAGGCCTCCGCCGAGTACCAGCAGTGGCTCGCACGACGTGGGAGCCCGGGGTGTGAGGACGCGGCAGGGGTAGGGGGCCGGCGGCCAGGCGATGTGGTGGTCGTGGACGTGGGTTTCGGTCGGGTGCGGTGCGAGGGCCTGCCCGGTCATGCGGTGGCCGCCTGGTGGCGGTCGATGAAGGCCGCGAGTTCGGCGACCGTGGAGTTGGCCGACAGGTCGGTCTCGGTGATCACGATGCCGTGGTCGTCCTCCAGGATCATGGCGAGGACGGCGATGGCCATGGAGTCCACGCCTGCTTCGGCCAACGTGGCCGTGGGCGTGATGGCGACCGCGGGGAGTCCGGCCTTCTGTGTCAGGGTGTCGATGACGATCCGCAGCATGTCGCTCATGGATTCTCCGTGGATGGTCGGGCGCCGGTCGGCTGGACGGTGTGGTGGCCCGGGGATCAGAGGCCGGGCACGAGTCCCGGGGGCCAGACGGCGGTGGTCGCGGCCCAGGACAGTCCGCTGCCGAAGGCCACCAGCAGGACGCGGTGGCCTTCCTTCAGCGTGCCGTCGCCGGCCGTCTGGGCGAGCAGGATCGGCAGCGACGCGGCGGCGGTGTTGCCGACCGTCTCGATGTTGGAGGGCATGGCGGCACGGGGGAGGTCGAGTGCCGCGGCCAGAGCGGTGGTGATCGCGGCGTTGGCCTGGTGGGCGAGGAACACGTCCACGTCCGCCGGGCGCCAGCCGGCGGCCTCGGCGGCACCGGTGGCGGCGGCCTTCATGCGGCGCACCGCGTTGCGCAGTACTTCGGTGCCCCGCATCTGAAGGTAGAGGTCGGCTCCGGCAGGGTGGCGGGAGGCACGTTGGCGGGCTCCGCCCGCCGGAATGGCGATGGCGTCCGCGAGGGTGCCGTCGCTGCCCCAGACGGTCGGGCCGAGCGTGGGTTCCTGGCCGGGGCGGGCACGCCGCAGCACGACGGCACCGGATCCGTCGCCGAAGATGGGGGCGGTGGCAGCGTCCGTGGGGTTGACCATCGTCGAGGTGCTCTCGGCTGCGATCACCAGGACGGTGTCGGCCGTCTCGGCGGCGATGAGGCCCTTGGCCAGTTCGCAGGCGTAGAGGAAGCCGGAGCAGCCTGCGTTGATGTCGAAGGCGGGTGTGCCGGTCATGCCGAGGGCGCTGGCTACTTCAGGGGCTCCGGCGGGGCAGAGCCGGTCGGGGGTGGTGGTGGCCAGGATGACTGCGTCGGCGGTGTGGATGCCGGCGGAGGCGAGGGCACGGGTCCCTGCTTCCGTTGCGAGGTGGGCGGTGGCGTGGCCGTCGGTGATGCGGTGCCGCCGGGCGATGCCGATTCGACGCCGGACGAACGCGTCCATGCCGGGTGCCATCAGGTCCGTGTTGTGGACGATGGTCGGCGGCAGCCAGCATCCCAGTCCTGCCACGACGGTGTGTGTCACATTGCCCCGATCGGTGTTCTGGTTCCGAGTCGTCCGGTGGCCGGCGCCGGCCGTGCCCGTCGGCCGCTCTCGTCGGCGGTGCGGGCAGGACTCAGCGGCCTGCCCGCGGCCTCGCGGTGATGGCCGGTTCGACGAGGTAGTCGCAGTCGTCGAGGGGGCTGCCGGTGAAGAAACGCATGACGAGGTCGCTGGCCTCCTCGCGGCGCTGCATGAACACCCAGTGGTCGGCCTCGGCGATAGCGGCGAAGGTGCAGTCCTCGATGGTCGCCGCGAACTCGCGCTGCTCCTCCAGGGAACTGATGGTGTCGTGTTCACCGCAGAAGACGAGGGTGGGTACCCCGGTCAGTCCGCCGTCGGGGTCGAGGTTTTCCAGGACGGAGCGTTCCATCGTCTCGAATCCGTGGGCGCTGGCGGTGACCCCGCGCAAGGTCATGCGCTTGACGAGCTGCCGTACGACGTCACGGTTCCTGATGGTGGCCTCGGCGTCGGAGCACAGGAACATCTCGGCGAGCACATCGACGAACCCGTTGGCATCGCCGCCGAGCATCCGCTGGGCTCCGCGCATCCACAGGTCGGTGAGTTTGTCGCTGATGCGGACGGGGACGCCGCCGAGGACCAGCTTGGCGATCCGATCCGGTCGGCGTTGTGCGCAGCGGAAGGCGATGGCGGAGCCGAAGGAGTAGCCGAGGAAGTTGACCCGGTCGTGTCCCAGGTCGTCGATGATGGCCTCGGTGGCCCGGCACATGGTCTCCATGCTCTGCTCGGGACGCAGGGGGGTGGACTCGCCCGCGCCGGGCAGGTCCACGGAGATGAGGCTGGCGTGGGGCAGGACATGGCGCTCCATGATGGACCAGCCGTGCATGCCCTGGAGCACTCCCCCGATGACGAAGACCGGGTCGGTGGACGGGTTTTCGGCATGGACGACCTGGTAGGAGAACGAGAGTCCGTCCATGCACAGGGTTCGGGTGATCGCTTCGGTCACGGCTCTCCCTCACGCGGTGGTCAGGGGCGGGACGGTCGGGCCGAGGGTGTCCGTGCTCTGCCGCGGGCCACCGATGCCTTCCAGCGCGGCGGTGACGAGGCCGGCCGTCTGCTGGAGGGTCATCCCCCCGTGTGCCCACGAGTCGTCCAGGTGGATGCCGTAGTGGTCGGAGAGCGTCACGAACATCTCGACCTGGGCGATGGAGTCCAGCTCGAGGCTTTCGAACGTCCGCTCAGCGGTGAGTTCGTCGACCGACAGGTCGAAGGCCCTCGCCAGGTAGGTGCGGATGTGGTCAAGGGGGTGCTGCGAGGTGCTCATCGGTGTCCTTCGGTGGAGGATTTGATGTCGGGCCAGGTCAGGGCGACCGCTCCCCACACGGCTCCGCCGCCGAAGGCGGTCAGCAGGGTCCTGGCTCCGCACGGGACGGCCCCGCCGGCGACGAGGTCGTGCATGACCAGCGGGATCGAGGCGGAGGAGGTGTTGCCGACCTCGCGGATGTTGGCGAAGCGGCTCGCCGCGGGTACACCGACCAGGTCTGCGACCTTGTCGAGGATGCGCTGGTTGGCCTGGTGCCCGATGAACGCTCCGAGCGAATCGACCGGCCAGTTCAGTCTGTCCAGCAGCTGCCTGGACACTTCGGTCATGCGGCGCACCGCGTGGGCGAACATGTCCGGGCCGAGCATCCGCAGACAGCGGTCGGCGGGGTCGGCCAGGCCTTCGCGGTCGGGCCTGCGGGAGCCGCCCGCGTTGACGACCGCGAGGTCGTGGCGCGTGCCGTCGCTCCCCAGGAGCACGCCCTGGATCGCGCCGGGCTCGTCCATTCGGCCGGCGCGGAGGACTGCGGCTGCGGCGCCGTCCGCGAAGACGACTGCCGTGCCGCGGTCCGAGGGATCGGTGATCGTCGACAGGGTCTCCGCCGCCACGACCAGGACGCACTGCGCGGCCTTCGATGTGATCCAGGCGTCCGCGGCGGCCAGGCCGTAGGTGAATCCCGAGCACGCGGCGGCGACGTCGAAGGCCGCCACGGTGCCCAGCCCGAGCTGAGCGGCGACCCAGGGCGCGGTCGCCGGGGAGTGGTGGTCGGGGGTGGTCGTCGTGAGGACCACGAGGTCGACCGCGGGATCGCCGGCGCTGCGCAGCGCGGCCCGTCCGGCCCGCACGGCCAGATCCCCGGTGCTCGTCCCGGGCTCCACCCACCGCCTGCGCTCGATACCCGTCCGACTGCGGATCCATTCCGCGGAGGTGTCCAACCCGGACAGCGGAGGGTCGTCGTTGCCGATGATGCGCGGTGGCAAAAAGGACCCGACTCCGGACACCACGGATGCCAGATGGGACGCCATACAGCTCCTCACAACGGCAGCGGCTCACTCGTCCTTGTCCGCGCGTCGACGTTTCCGCGCACAGAATAACCGAGGGGCAGTGCATTCACGCCGAAGACGCATGTCAAATATTCTTGAAGTCGCCGGCCCGGCACCACCATTCGCATTTTCGATAATTATTAGTTTCCGTCAGGATTATTATCCAGCGGCGCGCAAGGAATGTTGATGCAGGATCCCTCCCGCTGCCCCGACCGGCGGTACCCTCGCTCAGTCGCACCTCAGTCGGGTACCGCGCTCTGAAGGAACCGTGCACACCGAATTGGACGAAGAGCAGACACTCGACGGGCCACAACACGAAGCCGACCCCCACGCGTTCTACGAGCGGATGCGGGAGGAGACACCGGTCCGCCGCGTGGTCTTTCCCGGCGGGCTCAAGGTCTGGCTCGTCACACGCTACGACGACGCCCGGGCCGTACTGTCCGACCCGCGATTCTCCAAGGACGTCGAGAACGCCCGGAAGGCCATCAAGAACAGCACAACCTCGAATGCGGGAATCGCCGCACTCGCCATGGAACTCGTCTCCCACATGCTGAATTCCGATCCCCCGGACCACACCAGGCTGCGCGGACTCGTCAACAAGGTGTTCACCGCCCGGGCCGTCGATCGCCTCAAGCCCGGCATCGAAACCCTCGCCCACCAGTTGCTGGACACCATGGCCGACCGGCCCCGGGCCGACCTCATGCGCGACTACGCCTACCCGCTGCCGATGGGCGTCCTCTGCGAGCTACTGGGTGTTCCCCTGCCCGACCGCGAACAAGTCCACCACTGGGCCGCGGCAGGCAACTCCAACGATCCCGCCCGTGTCATGCAGGCCCTGCCCTCCCTCCTCGCATACCTGCGGGAACTCATCGACGAGAAGCGGCGCGCGCCGGGCGAGGACCTGCTCACCGATCTCGTCCGGACCAGTGACGACTCGGGCGGACTCACCCCGCAGGAACTGGTCTCGACAACCTTCCTGCTCATGGTCGCCGGCCACGAGACCACCGTGAACCTCATCGGCAACGGCACCCTCGCCCTGCTCCGTCACCCCCTGCAGCTCGAGGCCCTGCGCGCCGACCGCTCCCTGATGCCCGCAGCGATCGAAGAGCTCCTTCGGTACGAAGGCCCCGTCAACACGGCCTCGTTGCGGTACACCACCGAACCCGTCGAGATCGGCGATGTCCTCATCCCGGCCCACCACACCGTCGCCGTCGCCCTCACCTCGGCCAACCGCGACGCCCGCCAGTTCCCCGACCCGACCCGTCTCGACATCACCCGGTCCACCGTCGGACACGTCGCCTTCGGACACGGTATCCACTACTGCGTCGGTGCCCGCCTGGCACGCGTGGAAGCAGAGATCGCCTTCACCGCACTCCTCGACCGCTTCCCCCACCTCCGCCCGGCCTGCGACCCCGATCACCTGCCGTGGCACGGAACCATGTTCCACGGCCTTCGGTCCCTCCCGGTCCACCTCACCAGCGCCCGCTTCAGCGAGGACTCAGGCCCCCACAGCCCATCTCGGCCGCACCTATAGGGCCTGACAGCACGCCGCGAATCGTAACAGTGCTTATATAAGTGCTGTTACGATCTGCGTCATGACCGACGACCCCACCCTCCAGAGCCTCTGGCGCCCCCTCCGGCTCCTCCAGGCGTCGATGGACGCGGACATCGGCCGGGTCTACGCCGACGCGCGGATCGACGGGCTCAAGCCGACCTTCGTCATGGAGCTCCTGCGGCTGCACACCCACGGGCCGATGACCATCACCGAGCTGGCCGAGTCGGTCGGGCGGACGCACTCCGCGCTCAGTCAGAAGGTCGCCGCGATGCGCGCGGCGGGCTGGGTGCGGACCGTCCCGGGCGATGACGCGCGCAGCAAGAAGGTGACGCTCACCGACGAGGCCCGCGCGATCACCGGTCGGCTGGCGGCGGAGCGGCGGGCCACCGAGGCGGCGCTGGCCGAGATCGAGGCCGAGATCCCGTACCCGCTGAGCCGGGTGGTCGCCGACGTCGAGCGGGCGCTGGAGCGCCGGAGCTTCCACGACCGGATCGCCGAGAAGCTCGCGGAGGGCCCGGCATGGGACTGAGCGGCGCCTGGTGAGCGTGGTTACTCAGGCGCGCGACGGAGAAGCGTTCGACGCTCCGCGCCGGCGGATCGCCTCGCTCGGCGCGTCCGCACCCATGATCTCGTCCAGCAGGGCGCGGGCAGCGGCGAGCGCGTCCATCTGCCGGGTGATCCGGGCGCGTTCGCGGGCCAGGCCCGCCAGCAGTTCCGGGCAGGTCGGGCCGGGGCGGCGGCGGCCCGGGAGCGGCAGGCCCGGCAGGATCTCGGCGATCGCGGCGCTGTTGAGTCCGGCGGCGAGGAGGGTTCGGATGCCGTGGACGGCGTCCACGTCCCGCTCGCCGTACTCGCGGTAGCCGCTGGGGCGGCGCTCGGGGGTGAGCAGCCCCTGCTCCTCGTAGTAGCGCAGGGCGCGCGGCGTGACGCCGGTCCGCCGGGCGAGCTCTCCGATCCGCATCGCGGGCACCTCCTGAGGACGGGACGGGCGCCGCGTCCCGGCTTGACTCTGACGTCGGCGTGAAGGTCTAGCGTAACCGGCATGCCGAACGAACGATCTTCCTCAACCACCCCTGCCCGCACCGCCGTTGCCGTACTGGGCCTGGGCCCGATGGGCCGGGCCCTCGCCGGGGCGCTGCTGGCCGCCGGGCACCCGACCACCGTGTGGAACCGCACGCCGGGCCGGGACGCCGACCTGCTCGCCCGCGGTGCGCGGTCGGCCGCGAGCGCCGCCGAGGCGGTGGCCGGCTCCCCCCTCGTCCTGCTCTGCGTCCGCGACCAGCCGGCCGGCCGGGCCGTCCTGGACACCACCGCGGCGGCGCTGCGCGGCCGGACCCTCGTCAACGCCACCTCGATCGCGCCCGACGACGCCCGCGCCAACGCCACCGACGCCCGTGACTACCGTCTGCTCGACGCCGCGATCCTCACGCCCACCCCGACGATCGGCAGCCCCCGGGGCACGATCCTGCTCAGCGGCGACCCCGAGGCCTTCGCCCAGCACCGGGAGACGCTCCGGGCCCTCGGCACCGTGCGCCACGTCGGCACGGACCCCGGACGGGCGGCGGCCTTCGACGCGGCCCTGCTGGACCTGTTCTGGACCACCGTGCACGGGTACGTCCACGCCCTCGCGCTCGCCCGCGCCGAGGGCATCAGCGGCGCCGAACTCGCGCCGTACGCCCAGGGCTTGCCACTCCTGCTCCCCCCGCTGATCGATGACTTCGCCCGGCGCGCCGATGACCGCCGGCACCCGGGCGACCGCAGCAGCGTGGCCTCCGCCGCGGCCGGTCTGGCGCACGTCGCCCACACGGCCCGCGCCCGGGGCCTGGACACCGCCGTCCTGGACGCCGCGCTCGCCCTCACCCGCCGGGCGGCGGAGGCGGGCCACGGGCCGGACGGGGTGTCCGCGCTGGTCGACCTGCTCGCCGCCTGAGAACCGGACGGAACGTCAGACGCGGCGGCCCCAGGCCGAGATCAGCGGGGCGGTGGCCAGGTCGAGCTTCCCGCTCTCGACCGCCGCGAGGTGCCGGTCGATCTCCTCGTCCGTCGCGAGGCCCTTCTCGACCAGGAGGCCCCGGACGTGCCGCACCGTCGAGGCCTCCAGCACGGCGCACGCGGGCGAGGTGATCGGGAAGTACGCGTCCGCCTGCACGTCGGCGAGCCCGGCCTCGCGCAGCACGCGCGGCAGGGTGCGCCCGTAGGCGAGGTCGGCGCCGCGCGAGGCCATCAGCTCGCGGAAGCCGTTGCGCAGCCGGTTGGCGAGCCGCTGCTCGGGGCCGGACTCGTCGGGGCAGATCAGCGGCATGAGCGCGGGGTCGGCGTCCTCCAGGAGGAGCCGGCCGCCGGGGCGCAGCGCCCCGACCATGCGGCGCAGCGCCTCGGCGCGGTCGGGGACGTGGACGAGGACGAGCCGGGCGTGCACGAGGTCGAACTCGCCGGGCGGCGGCGGGTCGGCGACGACGTCGTGGGTGAGCACCTCGATCGTGCCGTCGGCGATGCCGCTCGTCCACGAGGCGTCGATGTCGGTGGCGACCACCATCCCGGTCGGCCCGACGCGCTCCGCCAGCCCGAGCGGAACGGACGGGCCGCCGGCGCCGACCTCCCAGACCCGCATGCCCGGGCCGAGGCCGATCCGGTCGACGTGCCCGAACGTCACCGGGTTGAAGATCTCGGCGAGGGCGTCGAAGCGGACGCCGGCCTCCGCCCGCCGGTTGTCGAGGAGGTAGCCGCGGTCTTCGTCGTGATCAGCCATGCGCCGATTCTCGCAGAGGACGGTCACAGGCCGCGGATGGCCTCCCCCAGGTCGGGGCCGTAGGAGGACCAGCAGGAGATCGAGCCGTCGGAGTCCAGGTCCCCCATGTACCAGTCGTCGCCGGCCTTCACGAGGCAGAGGCCGTGGAAGGAGATGATGATGCTCGGCCGGAGGGTCTCGTGGTCGGCGCGGCCGTGCACCTCGACGACGACGAGCCGGGCGAGGGAGAGCAGTTCGGCGTCAGAGTCCCCCGAGGCGGTGCGGATGCGCTCGATCGTCCAGCCCTCGGGCAGTCCTTCGTCGGAGCCGTCGTTCGCCGACGCGCGGTCGTACCGGGGTCTGCTCACGGCCGGCCGCCCGCCGCGACCCGGGCCCGGCCCTCGGCCAGCACCTCGCGCGACACCCCTCCGAAGGCCACCACCGCGATGTCCGTGCTCATCTCCGCCATCCTCCTGCCACTCGGTGGACCCCGCCCAACAGCACCCCCTACGCTGCGCGCCCGCCACTCCCACCACAAGAGGCCAACGGCCCCATCGCGGCGGGTAGGCCGATTTCCGTTGCACGACGGCGCCATCCGTCCCCATACTCGGGCGCGATGAAGGGGACGACGGACATCGAAGGGCTGCGGGCCGCGGCCGCGCGCCTCGCCGGCGGCGTGGTGGAGCAGGTGCGGGTGCCGCTCGACGGGGGCGGCCGGTTCGGGCTGCAGGTCCGGCTGACGCGGCTGCTGGACGACGGGAGGAGACAGGTCCGGCGCCGGTGGCTGGCGGTCCACGCACCGGCCTGGCGGCTGGACCGGCCGGACGGCGTCGTGGCCGCGTCGGGGGACCGTGAGCGGCGGCTGGCCGAGGACCTCGCCGTGCTGACCGGCCGCGCGATCACCGGCGTGCACGTCCTGGCACCCGGGTGGGACACGCTCTTCCGTTTCGGGGAGCTGGAGTTGACGGTCTTCCCGCTGCGCCACCACACGCCCTCGGCGGCCCCGGACTGGACGTTCCGCAGGCCGTCCGGCGGTCGGCTCGTCGTCGGCCCGGGGGCGCGCTGGGAGATGACGGCGTGAAGGCGGTCGTCGGCGTCGCCGAGGCCCACCGGCGAATCGGCCCGCTGCTCGGGCGGCCCGCGTGGGACGTGCGGCGGGGCATGGGCAGCTTCGTCACCATGGAGTTCGGCCGGCCACAGCCGCCCGACCGGTTCGGCCGCGTCTACGGGGAGTACCACCTGTGGATCCAGATGGCCGCGTGGCGGCTGGAGACGGACGACCGGGTTGTCGTCGGCTCCGAGGACCCCGGGCTCGGCGAAGCGCTGGCCGGGCTGGAGGGCCGGGCACTCACGGAGGTCGTGATCCGGCCGCCCGCGCTGGCGACCCGGTTCGACTTCGGCGGACTGCGGCTGGAGACGTTCCCGATGTACCGCAGCGACCCCGAGGACGGGGAGTTCGACCACTGGTCGCTGTGGCTGAACCCCGGCGAAGTGCTGGTGGCCGGCTCGGAGTTGACGGTCGAGCCGGCCGGGGGATGAGCCGTCCCGGCCGGGGGCTGAGCGGTCCCGGCCGGACCGGTCCGGCCGGGACCTCGGCTCCGACGGTGAATCCGTCGATCAGCCGCACGCCTCCAGCAGGATGACGCCGGTGACCAGCACCCAGAAGACCAGCAGCCCCCACACCGCCGGGCTCGGGCGGGTGGAGCGCAGGAGTGAGAGGGCGACGCCCACGGCGATCGTGAGCAGGCCGGCGGCCCCGATCGTCCAGGCCACCGGCACGAGTTCGGGCCGCTGGGCGTCCCGGGCGGCGAGGCGGACGGCCAGCGCGGGGACGGCCAGTATGGCGCCGACGTGGGCGACGAGGTCGGGGAGGGCGAGGAGGGGGCGCTCGGGTTCGGTCACGGCGGGTCCGTTCGGGGCGGGGCGCTGTCGCGCAGCAGGACGAGTCCGGCCGGGCCTGGCGCGTCGGGCAGGTGGACGGCACCGCGCAGCACGTGGGCGGTGCCCTCGTCGGTGAAGGGCTGGTCGAGCAAACCGGCGTCGCCCGTGGCCCGGTCCAGCCAGTGCGGCCGGCCGAGCCGGTGGACGTCGCGGGCGGGAGAGGCCGGCCGCCGTCCGCAAGAGGGTGAGGGGGTATGCCATGGGGTGGTTCCAGCCTTGGATTTCAGGGCGGATGCCGGGTGGGGACCCTGGGAATCGGCACCGAATCCTAGAAAACGCACTCGGCGTTCTCCAGGCGACGAAGCACCCCGGGAGGCACGCTCCGGGCTCTTGACCGGGGCCGCCGGAGGCCCGTGCGCAGCCGGGCGATCGCTACCCGGGGTCCGTACCGCGCCGGGTGCGCCCGCGACTACCCCGTTTCGCCGCGCTCGTGCCAAGGGGAACTCCACTCCCCCGCTACTCCGCTCCCCGCTACCCCGCTACGTCGCGGCACGCGTCGAGGAGCGGTGTGACCGTGCGGGCCGGCGCGTCGGGCCGGACGGCGAGGTAGGTCGGCATGGCCGGGGCGTCCGGGCCGGCGAGGGGGCGGAAGACGGTACGGATCGTCGGGAGCACCTCGGCCTGGGTCGCGTAGAAGACCGTCCAGTGGCCGCCGCCCGCGCCGATCGCGGCCAGGGTGTCCTGGTCGGTGGTGAACGCCGGGCCGAGCACCGGCTCGAACCCGGCGGCGCGGCACGCGTAGAGGACCAGGTCGACGAGGTGTGGGTTGGCCTCGCGCGGGGCGATCCGCAGCGGCATCCCGGCCAGGTCGGCGAGGCGGACGGTCTCGCGCGCGGCGAGCGCGTGCCCGGCCGGCAGCGCCACGACGAACCGTTCCCGCCAGACCGGCACCAGCTCCAGCCCGGGACTGCGGGTCACCCCGCGGACGAACGCCGCGTCGAGCCCGCCGTCGCGCACGCGCTGGAGGCGGTCCGCCGGTGCGGCGCTGACGAGTTCGACGGCGAGGTCCGGCGCCCGGCGCTCCAGCGCCGCCAGCAGCCGTTCGAGCCGGGCGCCGAGGCCGACGTTGGTGCCGATGCGCAGCGCGGCGGCCCCGCCCGCGTTCTCGGCCCGGTGCGCCGCGATCGCGTCCAGCGCGGCCTGTTCGGCGGCGACGACGGCCCTGGCCCGGTCGACGAGGACGCTGCCGGCCGGGGTCAGCGTCACGCTCCGCGTCGTGCGGTCGAACAGGTCGACGCCCAACTCCCGCTCCAGGCGCCGGATCTGCTGGCTCACCGCGGACTGCACGATGTGCATGCGCTCGGCGGCGCGGCCGAAGTGCAGCTCCTCGGCGACCGCGAGGAAGTACCGGATCTGACGCAGTTCCACCCGAGAGCCCCCACCTCGACGATCACCCCGACGATCGCCCCGACGATTCATCACGGCGATTCATCACGATCACCGATGAGTGTAGGCGCGGAACGCTCCTTGGTCGCGGCCGGCCCGGTTGGTGTGATGGTCCTGCGCCATCGCACCGGCGGTGGACCGGACTTGAGGAGCACGTCATGCCGTTCGCGCGGATCAACGGGATCGAACTGCACTACGAGGACCACGGCACCGGCCGCCCGCTGCTGTTCCTGCACGGCTGGGGCTCCAGCGGCCGCGTCTGGGGCGCCCAGGTCGCCGGCCTGGCCGCGGACCACCGCACGGTGACCGTCGACTGGCGGGGCTGCGGCCGCTCGGACCACCCGGCCGAGGGCAACCACGTCGCCGGGAACGTCGCCGACGTGCTCGCGCTCGTCGACCACCTCGGCCTCGACCGGCCCGTGCTGGTGGGCAGTTCGATCGGCGCCACCTTCGCCCTGGAGGCCGCGCTGGCCGCGCCCGGGCTCATCGGGGGCGTCGTCTCGGTGGACGGCCCCGCCCACTGGCCCAGCCAGGGCATGGCCCCGCAGCTCAACGCCCTGCTGGCCGGCCTCGCCGAGGACCGCGCCGGCACCGTCGCCGCCTGGGTCCCCAACTGGTTCGGCCCGGCGAGCGGTCCGGCCGTCGCCGACTGGACGGTGCGCCAGCTCCTCGACTCGGGCGTCTTCATCGACGCCCTCTTCACCGAGGCCCTGACCTACGACCCGCGCCCGGCCCTCCGCGGCCTCGCCGTGCCCGCCGCGTTCGTCCACGGGCGCCTCGACACCGAGATCCCGGTCGAGGTGTCGCGGACGCTCGCCGACCTCGCCCCGCACGGCGAGCTCCACGTCATCGAGGACGCCGCCCACATGCCGCACCAGGAACGCCCGGGCGCCTTCAACGCGCTTCTGCGCAGCATCGTCGCCCGGATGGCGCCCGTCCCGGCGTGACGGGGACGGTCGGCCGCGCGACGGCCCCGCAGGCAACGGTTGCCCCGCACCCGTCGGCGCGCTTTAATAAATGAACGAGCATTTATTAAAGGCGAGGAGTGCGCGATGGCCGGCCGCCCCCGGGGAGTCGACGACGCCGTGATCCTGCGGGCCGCCGCCGAGGTGATGGGGCGGGTGGGGCCCCCGGGGCTGACGCTGGCCGCCGTGGCGAGCGAGGTGGGCCTGGTGCCCGGCACCCTCGTCCAGCGGTTCGGCTCCAAACGGGGGCTCCTGGTGGCGCTCGCGCGGCAGTCGGCGAACGACGTCGCCGAACTGCCCGCCCGGGTGCGGGAGCGGCACGACTCGGCGCTCGCCGCGCTGACCGCCCTGCTGGTGGAGTCGACGGCGCCGATGGCCACGCCCGAGACCTTCGCCAACCACCTGGCGTTCCTGTGCCTGGACCTCACCGACCCGGAGCTCCACGAGCACGCCCTCGCCGTGCACCTGGCGCAGCGCCGGGCCATCGAGGCCCTGCTGGCGGAGGCGGCCGGAGCCGGCGAACTCACCCCCGGGACGGACGTGTCCGCCCTCGCCGGATCGGTGCAGGCGAGCGCCGTCGGCACGGGCCTGAACTGGGCACTCGACCGCGAGGGGACGCTCCCCGAGCGGCTGCGGCAGGAAGTCGACGCCCTCCTGCTCCCGTACACGACAGCCCGCCGCACCCGAGTCACGGAGGAATCATGACGATCGACAGCCGGCCGCTGGCCGGACGCGTGGCCCTGGTCGCCGGCGGCACCCGGGGCGGGGGCCGGGGCATCGCCGTCGAGCTCGGCGCCGCCGGGGCGACGGTGTACGTCACCGGCCGCAGCACGACCGGCACCCGCTCGGACCTGGACCGCCCGGAGACCATCGAGGAGACCGCCGAACGCGTCACCGCGGCGGGCGGCCTGGGCGTCCCCGTCCGCACCGACCACAGCCGCCCGGACGAAGTCGCGGCCCTGGTCGAGCGGATCGCCGCCGAGCAGGACGGCCGGCTCGACGTCCTGGTCAACTCCGTCTGGGGCGGCGATCCGCTCGTCGACTGGGAACACCCGCTCTGGGAGCAGGACGTGGAGACGGGCCTGCGGCTGCTGCGCCAGGCGGTGGAGACCCACGTGATCACCAGCCGGTTCGCGCTCCCGCTGATGGTCGCGCGCAAGCGCGGCCTCGTCGTGGAGGTCACCGACGGCAACACCGCCCGCTACCGGGGCTCGTTCTTCTACGACCTCGCCAAGTCCGCGGTGATCCGGCTCGCCGTCGCCCAGGCCGCCGAGCTCAAGCCGCACGGCGTCGCGGCCGTGGCCCTCACCCCCGGGTTCCTGCGCTCGGAGGCCGTGCTGGACCACTTCGGCGTCACCGAGGCGACCTGGCGCGACGGCGTGGCGGCGGACCCGCACTTCGCCCGCTCCGAGACCCCGGCGTACCTCGGCCGGGCGGTGGCGGCCCTGGCCACGGACCCGGACGTCATGGCCAAGTCCGGCCGGGCGCTGGCGACGTGGGGCCTGTACCGGGAGTACGGGTTCACCGACGCCGACGGCACGCAGCCGGACTGGGCGGCACACTGGGCCGCGAACCTGGAGGCCGAGCACGGGCCGCTCGGCGAGCCGCTCTGACAGCGGGCAACGGCCGCCGTCACTGCGCGGGCGCCGTCACTGCACGGCTGCCACTGCACGGCTGCCGTTACTGCGCGGCCGCCGGGACGAGGCCGTCGGCGACGAGGCCCGCGAAGACCGCCTGCCCGAGCGCCTGAGCGGCCGACAGCGGACGGACCATCACCGTGAACTCCTTGATCCGGCCGTCCTCGGCGAAGTGCAGCAGGTCGATGCCGTGGATCTGCTTGCCGCCGACCGTGGCCCGGAACAGCAGGACGGACGTGTCCGCCTCGGTGCCGTCGGCGCTGGTCTCCGCGGTGCCGGTGTGGTCGCCGACGTAGCGGAAGTCCTCGAGGGTGCGCAGCAGGACCCCGAACAGGCCCAGCACCATCGGCTTCCCCTCGAAGGGAACGAACTTGACCGGGCTGTAGAAGCGGATGTCGTCGGTGAACAGGTCGTCCAGAGCGGCGGCGTCGCGGTTCTCGACGGCGGCGCGGAAGCGGTCGGCGGTGGTGGCTGCAGTGGCGGTCACGGTGCACTCTCCCGAGGACTGGCGGTACTCATGAATGTGAGTAGTCACTTTCATGAGTACCATGGGCGGCGGGTCCGGCAACAGGGGCGATCCGAAGGGAACCCGACCGATGGCACTACGGCACGCCGTCCTGGCCGCGCTGCTCGACGGCGAGGCCAGCGGCTACGAACTGGCCAAGACCTTCGACCTCGGCGTGGCGAACTTCTGGTACGCCCAGCCCCAGCAGCTCTACGCCGAGCTGACCCGCCTGGAGAAGGACGGCCTGATCAGCGGCCGCGAGATCGTCCAGGACAATCGGCCCAACAAGCGGGTCTTCCGCGTCACCGACACGGGCCTCGCCGAACTCGACGACTTCGCCGCCGCCTCCGCCAAGCCCTCCTTCGTCCGCGACGACCTCATGGTCAAGGTCCGCACCGTCGACCACGTCGACCCCGCGACCCTCATCGCCCGGCTGGCGGAGCGCGCGGCCTTCGCCCAGGCCAAGGTCGACCTGTTCGAACGCATGCTGCGCACCATGCGCGGCGACCTCCCGGAGGACGACTTCCTGCGCGACGGCGAGCGCATCGGCCCCTACCTCACCTGCCTGCGCGGCCTCGCCTTCGAACGGGGCAACCGCGACTGGTGCCACACCACGATCGCCACCCTGCGCGCCCGCGAGGCCACCCGCGCCCGCCGCTGACGGCCTCACCACGTCCGGCGCTCAGCGCCGCAGGAGGTCCCGTACGGCGGCGGTGACCCGGGCCGGGTCCTCCTCGGCCATGAAGTGGCCGCAGTCGACCGTGGTGTGGACGAGATCGGGGGCCCACGCGCGCCACAGGGCGGCGGCGTCGAAGCCGAGCGCCGCGCCCCAGTCCTGCTGCAGGACGCTCACGGGCATGCGCAGCCGGCTGCCCGCCGCCCGGTCGGCGGTGTCGTGGGCGACGTCGATCCCGGCCGAGGCGCGGTAGTCCGCCACGATCGACGGGACGGCCTCCCGGCAGGCCGCCAGGTACGCGGCCCGGACCTCCTCGGGAATGGCGGCGGGATCGCGCGACCACGCGTCGAGGAAGTGCCCGAAGAACGCATCGGCCGACGCGGCGATCATCCGCTCCGGCAGGCCCGGCTGCTGGGCCATCAGGTAGAGGTGGAAGCCGACGGCGGCGGAGGTGCCGCGCATGACGTCCCACGTGTCGAGCAGCGGCAGGACGTCCAGCGAGGCGAGGTGGGTGACGCGGTCCGGGTGGTCGAGGGCGGCGCGGAAGGCGACGAGCGCGCCGCGGTCGTGGCCGACGAGCGCGAACCGCTCGTGCCCGAGGGCCCGGGCGAGGGCCACCACGTCCGCGGCCATCGTGCGCTTGGCATAGGCGCTGCCGTCGGCTGTCTCGGCGGGCTTGTCGCTGGCGCCGTAGCCGCGCAGGTCGGGGCAGATCACGGTGTGGCCTGCGGCCAGGTCCGCGGCCACGTGCCGCCACATGAGGTGGGTCTGCGGGAAGCCGTGCAGCAGCACGACGGGCGTGCCGGAACCGCCGACGGCCGCGAACAGGCGGACGTCCTCGGCGACCTCGACGCGGTGGTGCTCGAAGCCGGGAATGGTCTGCGTCATGAGAACTCGTCCTCTCGTGCGGTGACTGGGTACGGGACGAGCCTCCCGCGCCCGAATCAGCGGACGATCAGCACGCACCGGGCGGGTACCGTGGACCCCGGGATGGAAGACGTGACGCAGGTGCGGTTCGGCGTCCTCGGGCCGCTGACGGCGCAGGACGCCGACGGTGCGTCGCTCGACCTCAAGGGCCCCCGCCACCGGGCCGTCCTCGCCCGGCTCATCGTCGCCCGGCGGCGCGTCGTGCCCGTCGCCCGGCTCGTCGACGACCTGTGGGACGAACCGCCCGCGGGCGCCGTCGGCGCCGTCCAGACCTTCGTCGGCGCGCTGCGCCGCGCCCTCGAACCCGGCCGGCCCCCGCGCGCGCCCGCCCGCCTCCTGGTGACCGACGGCCCCGGGTACGCGCTGCGGGCCGCGCCCGACGCGGTCGACGCGTGGCGCTTCGAGGCGACCGTGGAGAGGGCCCCGGCGCTGCCGCCGGCCGAGGCCGTGGCACAGCTGGAGCAGGCGCTGGCGCTGTGGCGCGGCCCCGCGTACGCGGAGGCGGGCGGGGCGCGGGCGGGCGGGGCGCAGGCGGGCGGGGCCGAGTGGGCCCGCGCCGACCGGGCCCGGCTCGCCGAGCTGCGGCTCCAGGCCGTCGAGCGGCGGGCCGGGGCGCTGCTCGCGCTCGGGCGGGCGGCGCGGGCCGTCCCCGACCTGCGGGCGCACCTCACCGACCACCCGTGGCGCGAGGAGGCCTGGCGGCTCCTCGCGCTCGCCCAGTACCGGGCGGGCAGCCAGGGGGAGGCACTGGAGGTGCTGCGGGAGGCGCGGTCGGTGCTGGCCGGGCGCCTCGGGCTGGACCCGGGGGCGGGACTGCGGCGGCTGGAGGCGGACATCCTGGCGCAGGCGCCGGAGCTGGACGGGGGTGGCGAGCGCGGCAGAGCTGGCACGACCAGCACGCCCGGGACCGCCACCCCCGTCGAAGCCGCCGCCCACGTCTGGGCGCGCGCCGCCGAGGCGTACGACCGTACGCTCGCCGCCACCGCGCGGGCGCGGCTGGAGGGCACCGTCGGGCTGATGCGCAACCTGGCCGTCACCGGCGGGGAGGGGCTGCGGACGGCGGCACGGCACCGCGTGGAGGCGATCGCGGCGGCCGAGGAGTTCGGCGATCCGGAGCTGACGGCCCGCGTGATCGGCGCCTACGACGTGCCGGCCGTCTGGACCCGCAGTGACGAACCGCCGCTGGCCGCCCGGGTCGTCGCCGCGGCCGAACGCGCCCTGGCCGCCCTGCCCGCCGGCGCCGAGGCGGCGCGCTGCCGCCTGCTCGCCACGATCGCCCTGGAGATGCGCGGCACGCGCGAGGAGCGCGGGCCGGAGGCGGCCCGCGAGGCCGAGGACCTCGCCCGGCGCCTCGGCGATCCGACGCTCCTCGCGTTCGCGCTCAACGGCCGCTTCATGCAGTCCTGCCACAGTGCCGGGCAGGCGCCTGAGCGCGACGCGATCGGCGCCGAGCTGGTGGGCCTGGCCACCCGCCACGGGCTGGTGACCTTCGAGGTGCTCGGCCACCTCGTCCGCCTGCAATCCGCCTGCGCGCCGGCCGACTTCACCGCCGCCGACGCCCATGCCGCCGCAGCCGACCGGCTCGCCGAGCGCCATGAGCTCCCGCTCGTCGGCGTGTTCACCGAGTGGTACGCCGCCCTGCGGCTCGCCGCCCACGGCCACACCCGCGAGGCCGAATCCGCCTACCGCGCCGCCGCCGAACGCCTCGACGGCGCGGGCATGCCCGGCCTCCGGCAGGGCCTCCTCCCCCTCGCCCTCCTCTGCCTGCGCCTCTCCGAAGGCGTCGCCGTCCCGCCCGTCGACCTTGCCGAGGACTGGGGCCCGTACCGCCCGTGGGCCGAGCCCTTCGCCCACCTCGCCACCGGCCACCGGGGCCGCGCCCGCGCCGCCCTCCGCGCCCTCCCCGAGCCGCCGGCCGACCTCCTCTACGAGGCGCTCTGCTGCCTGGAAGCCGCCCTCGCCCAGGAGTTGGACGACCAGCCGGTCCTCTCCCGCGCACGCTCACGCCTCCGATCCGCCGCCGGGGAACTCGCCGGAGCGGGCAGTGGACTACTCACGCTCGGTCCGGTCGCCCGCTATCTCGACACGCCGACAGACCGGTAGAGGCACCGGCACCGACGACATCACGTCGTCGCGCTCCGTGGCATTGCATCGCGTTCCGTCAGGTTTCTCCACCCGCCCAGATTTACGTGCGCGGCGCACGCAGTCTGTAGTACGGTGCACATGCGTGCTCAGCGCACGCACTTTTCCAGCGAATCGCGCACCCCGAGGGGACCGTCATGACCACCGCCAGCACCCGCACCGACGCACGCTCCGCCCTCACCGACCTGCTCCTCACCCCGGGACTCGACCTCGACGAGGCCGCCGACCGGCACTTCGCCCCCGACTACCGCCAGCGCACCGACGGAGCGTGGGCGGACCGCACCGAGTTCCTCGCCCACATCGCCCACCTGCGCACGGTCGTGGCCGGCGGCTCGGTCGACGTCCACGACGAGCTCATCTCCGGCGACCGCTACGCCGACCGCCACACCATGACCATCACCAAGACCGACGGTTCCACCGTCCGCATCGAGGTCTACCTCTTCGCCGAGTTCGCCCCCGACGGCCGCTTCCGCCGCATCGAGGAGACCACCCTCATGCTCGAAGGCGCCGACGCCGACCGGAACCTCGGCAGCGCCCGCTGAGCCGCAGCGCCCGCCCGACGCCACGACGCCGCCGCCGTCCCCGCCGCCGTCCTCACCGCCGCGGATCGGCCGCTGATCGGCGCGCGGCCGTCATGGCGCACCGTCCCGAAGCATCATGCCGATTGTGAGAGGAAGTACTTGTCATGCTCGACGTGCTCATCGCCGGGGCCGGCCCGGTCGGGCTCTGGCTCGCCGCGGAGTTGCGCCTGCACGGGGTGGAGGTGGTGGTCGTGGAACGCCGGGCGGCACCGGACGGACGGTCGCGCGCGGTCGGCATGCAGGCCGGCACGCTGGACACCTTCGCCACCCGCGGCCTCGCGCAGCGGTTCATCGAACGCGGCACACCGGTGCCGACCGGCCACTTCGGCGCGGCGACCACCCGGCTGGACTTCTCCACGGTCGGGGCGGTGCACCCCTTCATGCTGGCGCTCGGTCAGTCCGTCACCGAGCGGCTCCTGGAGGAGCACGCGGTCGCCGTGGGCGCCCGCGTGCTGCGCGGACAGGAGGTCGTCTCGCTCACCCAGGGGCCGGACGCCGTCGAGGCGGTGATCCGGGCCGACGGCACCCACCGGACCGTGCGGGCCCGCTGGGTGGTGGGCTGCGACGGCACCCGCAGCGCGGTGCGCCGGGCGGCCGCCGTCGAATTCCCCGGTCAGGACACCACCATGACCGGGTGGCTCGCCGACGTCGAACTCGACGACCCGCCCGCCGCGCCGCTCGGCGCCACCGGGCCGGCCGGTTCGTTCCTGGCGGCCCCGATCGGCGACGGCGTCCACCGACTGGCAGGACTGTCCACGGCCACCATGCACCTCGGCGCCGGCGAACCGCTGACCCTGGAGGAGGTGCGCGAGCAGACCCGCGTCCTGCTGGGGCGGGACCTCGGCATCCGCAACCCGCGGTGGCTCTCTCGCTACGGCAACGCCACCCGCCAGGCCACGCGGTACCGGGCCGGACGGGTGCTGGTGGCCGGGGACGCGGCGCACATGTTCTTCCCGGCCGGCGGGCAGGGCATGAACCTCGGCATCCAGGACGCCACCAACCTGGGCTGGAAGCTGGCCGCCACCCTCCAGGGCCGGGCACCCGACGGACTGCTCGACAGCTACGACACGGAGCGCCGGCCGGCCGCCCGCGCCGTCATCGACAACACCCGCGCGCAGCTCGCCCTGTTCGCGGCGGCGAGCCCGGAACAGATCGCGCTGCGCGAGGTCTGGTCCGCCGCGCTCGCCGAACCCCGGACCAACCACCAGTGGGCCCGACGGATCGCCGGCTTCGACGACCCGATCCCCGCCGGCACCGTGCCCGGCGCGCACCCGCTGACCGGCACCCGGCTGGCCGGCCTCGCCCTGGCGGCGGCCGACGCACCCACCGCCCACCCGCTGATGCACCACGGCCGACCGCTCCTGCTGGACCTCGACGGGACGCGGACACCATGTCCCGCGGACGGCCTGGAGCAGCGGGCCGCCACCGTCGACACCGAGGCGGCGCACCCGATCTGGCGGGACGTGAGCGCCGTCCTCATCCGTCCGGACGCCCGGATCGCCTGGGCCGGAACCGACGCCGACCCGCAGCGCCGGGCCGCGGAGTGCGTCACCGCCCTGCGCACCCTGTGCCGCTGAACGCCGCAAGACGGCAGCGGGCGCTGTGCACCCGCTGCCGCTTCGTACCGCTCGTCCGGGGTCAGGCCGTCCGCTCGGCCGCCGGGCGGACCAGCCGGCTCCGGACGGCCCACGCCACCGCGCCGAGGGCGAACCCGTAGACGGACACCAGTCCGTGGCCGTTCTCCTGGGCGAGCCACATCGCCATGCCCAGCGCCGGAACGCCGGCCGCCAGGGCGATCTCCTTCGGCACGCGGGTGCGGGCGAGGAAGGCGATCGCCAGGGTGGCGCCGAGGAAGTAGGTGGCGCCGGAGCTGCCGGCGAAGTTGCGGGGGTCGGTGCTGGGGCCGCCGCCGAAGCCGAGCAGGTCGTCGATCCGGCCGGGCAGCAGGATGCCGGCGAGGAAGAAGCCGAGGGTGAGCGTGCCGCCCCAGTACCAGTGGGCGAGCGCGGCGACGGCGGCGAGGGTGACGAGGTTCCACAGGCCGCCGAACAGGCCGCCGTTCTGCATGAACACCGAGGTGAACTCGCGCCACCAGCCCGACTTGGCGGGGTCCGCGTCGAGCGCGTCCATGGCGCCCGACCAGACCAGCTGGAGCACGACGCCGCCGACGGCGAGCGCGGTCAGGACGATCGCCGCCCACGGCAGCGGCCGCCCCCGCAGGGTGTCCCGGCCGACCACCCCGAGCCCGCAGTTGACCATCATGACCATCAGCGCGGCCGTGGTCACGTTGAACAGGATCGCCCCCATGCCCGCCCTCCCCCCGGTTCGGCGTTTTCCAACGCCGTTCGAAAACGTGATGGCGCAAAGTTAGCACAGTTTTCGAACAGTGTTGGAAAACGCGGTACCGTGGACCGCATGAAGCTCACCAAGGAGCGCATCGTCGACGCCGGCATGGCCGTCTTCGCCGAGGTCGGCTACCAGAACCTGTCCATGCGCCAGGTCGCCGACCGCCTCGACGCCCACGCCGGCAGCCTCTACTACCACGTGCGCGGCAAGGACGAGCTGCTCGCCCTGATGGCCGACCGGATCTGCCGAGCGGCCTACGACGCCGGCACCGAAGCCCTGGCCGCCCTCCCCGCCGACGCCACCTGGCAGGACCGCGTCGAGGCCCAGGCCGCCACGCTGCGCCGGAGCATCAAACAGCACCCCGGCGGCGCCCAACTGCTCGCCGAGAGCCCCGGCATGCTCAGCCCCGGCGCCCTCTCCCTGATGGAACGCCTGCTGCGCACCCTCCTCGACGCCGGCCTCCCCGCCGACCACTGCCCCACCGCCGCCGACACCCTCCTCAGCCACGCCACCGGCTTCGTCCTCCAGGAACAGAACCAGCCGGCGACGCCCCCGCCCGTCACCGCCGAGCTCTACGCCGACCTGTGCGAGCGCTTCCCCCTGGTCATGGGCCCGCTGATCCCGCGCATCAGCCAGGACGAGAAGTACACCCGGAGCATCCGGCTCCTGTGCACGGGCTTCGCGGCGCTGGCGTAGCCGTCAGACTCCTCCCGCGCGCGTCGGCGTCCCGGCTCAGGGGAGCTTGGCGAGTGCCGCGTTCATCATGTCCGACAGCCTGGGCTCGTCGGGGAAAGGGTCGTCGTTCTCCGTGAAGAACTCCACCAGGAAACCGTTGCGAGTGACGGTGACCTTGTCCGACCAGGCCGTCGCGTAGGTGGTCCGGGAATCGTGGCAGTTGTACGTCTCCCGGCGTGCCACCACGTTGCCACCCGCGTAACTGACGGCCGGGGCCGGCCGCGGCGTGATGCTGACCGTGCAGGTGTGGGGGCCCGAGGAACCCGGCAGCCAGGTGAAGGCGAAGGCAGAGCACTGCTGCAGTTCCTCACGAACCGCGGCCAGGTGCTGGGCGGCCACTTGTTCGCCGACCTCCATGACGACATAGCCGAGGCTCCACTTGTTGGAGCCATTGCCGTCCGGCGAGAACGCCACGGCGTTGGCCGATGTCCTCCGCTCCCATGGCACTTCCCGGTTCCGGGGCGCGCACGACCATGGGCCGGTGGCCGGCGTGGCGTACGGCAGATCGGCGAACCCGCTCGTGGTCGTCACGGTGAACGCGGGCATGTCGGTCCGGTCGAGCAGGTAGGGCTGGAGGTTGAACCGGCGAGAGGCCGAGGCGGCGGGGGTGGGGGTCGGGGACGAGGCGGGCGGGGAGGTGGCCGTGCTCGCAGTCGCGCTGCGGCCCGCGTCCGACGAGCCGTCCGGCGGCAGCGAGGCGGCGACCACCATCCCGCCGACAGCGAGGCCCACGGCCAGCGTCGTCGCCGTCAAGGCCGGCCAGCGGCGGGTGGTCCGGGTCCGGCCGGCCGCCACCGGGCCCGGCCGCGCCGGAAGCGGGGGCCCGTCGTCCGGACCGTCCGCCGCCGAGGGCACCGGGTGGGGACCACCGAGCATCCGGGTGGCCTCGTCGATCGTCGGACGACGAGCCGGGTCCTTGGCCATCAGACCGACGATCAGGGACGTGAGGGCTCCGGCGGCTCCCGACACGGGGGCGTCCTCGCTGACGACCGCCAGCAACGTCGAAGCGGCGCTGGCCCGCCGGAAGGGCGACACCCCCTCCACGGCCTGGTACAGGGTGACGCCGAGGGAGAAGAGGTCCCCCTCCGGCGCGTCCGGGCCGCCCTGCAGCCGTTCCGGTGCCATGTACTCGGCGGAACCGATGAACGCGCCGGTGGCGGTCAGTGCCGTGTCCTGGCTGTCGACCGCGATGCCGAAGTCCGTGAGGAGCACCTGACCGTCGTCGGTCAGCATGATGTTCGCCGGCTTGACGTCCCGGTGCACGATCTGCCAGGCGTGCGCGGCGCCGAGTGCGGAGAGGACACCCGCGGCCACCCGCGCTGCCTCTTGCACGGACAGCGGTCCCTCGGCGTCCAGACGATCCGCCAACGACCGGCCGGACACCAGCTGCATGACCATCCACGGCGTTCCGCCGTCCACGACGACGTCGTGCACGGCGACGACGTGCGGGTGGTCGCGCAGCCGCGCCGCACTGCGGGCCTCCCGCTCCGCCCGCTTGATCCGCTCGCCCTGCTCCGCGCCGCTCATCGAGGGCGCGAGCCAGACCTCCTTGATCGCCACGTCGACGCGCAGCACGAGGTCGTGCGCCTGCCAGACCCGGCCGAAGCCGCCCGCGCCGAGCCGCTTCGCCAGCCGGTACCGGCCGGCGACGATTGCGCCCGGCCCGACCGAACGACCCTCTTCCGACGTCACCCAAGCCCCCCAGGTGTCATGTATCCGCCTTGTCAGGGCGTCGCATCATGCTAGCGACGAGCCGACCCGTACACACACCGATCCCCCGACACCGCCCCGGCCGCGGAGACGGCCGGTTTCGAACGGTGTTGGAAATTTTCCCGGCGGACGGGAACCGGGCCGGTGTCGCGACCGTTTCAAACGGTGTTCGAATGGGTGGGGCGACCACGCACCACCCGTCATCTGGGAGGGGAAACGTGTCGAAGGACATGTACAAGGAGTTCTCGGAGAACGTCGACCGCGAGGTCACCAAGCTCGTGGACCGCACGCACCAGGAGGCCGCGCGGGTCGTCGACCGGGCGCTGGGCAGGACCGGGACGGGCGGGGCGTTCGACACCGACCACTGGCAGCGCCGGCTCGACGAGCTGCTCGCCGTCCACCGCATTCCGGGCGCCGTGCTGGCCGTCCTCACGGGCGGGGAGATCCACGAGGTGGCCGGCGGGATCCTGCACACCGGCACGGGGGTGGAGACCACCACGGACTCGGTGTTCCAGATCGGTTCGGTCAGCAAGGGCTACACCGCCGCCCTCGTCCTGAGCCTCGCCGACGCCGGCAAGCTCGACCTGGACCGGCCGGTCGCGGAGATCCTGCCCGACTTCGCCCTAGCCGACGCCGAAGCGGCCCGCACCGTCACGCCGCGCCAGCTCCTCAACCACACCAGCGGGATCGAGGGCGACCACGTCAACGACACGGGCCGCGGCGACGACTGCCTGGCCCGCTACGTCGACAGCACGCGCGACGTCGGGCTCACCAACCCGCCCGGCGCCACCATGTCGTACTCCAGCACCGGCTACAACGTCCTCGGCCGGATCGTCGAGGTGATCACCGGCCTGACCTGGGACGAGGCGCTCAAGCAGCTCATCTGCGAGCCGCTCGGGCTCGAACACACCATGACGCTGCCCGAGGAGGTGCTGCGCTTCCGCGCCGCGATGGGGCACATGGGCGAGCCCGGCGAGGACCCGGTGCCCACCCCGCTGTGGAACATGCTGCCGCGCTCCGCCGGACCGTACGGCGGCATCAGCGCCACCGCGGCCGACGTGGTCCGCTTCGCCCGGATGTTCGTCGACGGCGGCACCGCGCCGGACGGCACCCGGGTGCTCTCCGCCGCGGCCGTGGAAGCGATGCTCACGCGTGAGGTCGAGATGCCCGACCAGTGGTTCCTCGGCGCCCACTGGGGCCTCGGCTGGGGCCTGTTCGAGTGGGACGGCGCCCGCGGCTTCGGCCACGACGGCAGCACCTTCGGCCAGCTCGCCTACCTGCGGGCCATCCCCGAGAAGGGCCTCGCCATCGCCCTGCTCACCAACGGCGGGGGCGCCGCGCCGAAGGTCCACGAGGCCCTGTGCCGCGAGCTGAGCGCGGAGTTCGCCGGGGTCGCCATGCCCGCGTTCGGCCCGGCCGACAACCCTCCGACCGTCGACACCGAGCCGTTCACGGGCCACTACTTGCGCGAGGGCTTCCTGATGACCATCACCGCCCGCGAGGGCGACGGCGAGGGCGAGGGCGAGGGCGAGGGTGTGCTGGACCTGCGCTACGAAGGCCGGGGAGGCCTCGCCGGCACCTTCGACCCGCTCGTCTGGCACCTCACGCCCGTGTCCGACTCTCCCGCCAAGACGGTCTTCGCGGGCCGCCGCAACGACAAGGACGCGTGGATCCCCGTCGTCTTCTACGCCCTCGCCGACGGCACCCGCTACGTCCACTTCGGCGTCCGCGCCACGGCCAAGTCCGCCTGACCGCAAACCTGCTGAGCGGCCGTTCGCCTCCGCCCGTTTTTACCCGAAGCGGCTGCGGGCGGGCGGCCGCTCTGGGACGTCCTGCCGCGCGTGCCCGCTCCTCGCGACGGCCGCGGCAACTGACCCGCGGAAACGCCGCGGGGGCGGGAGCCGAAACCGGCTCCCGCCCCCGCGAGTTGGAGCGCCGGGCCCGAATCGAACGAACCCTTCCCGCTGAAAGCGGGCGTGCTACCACTGCACCACCGACGCCTGACCGACCTGGCCCCGCTCGCTTCCGCGATCTGGTCCCGTCGACGGATAAGAAGTTACCAGTTCATGATCGGAAGAGGAAAATCGAGAGCCGACGGGGACAGGAGCCGAGGGAAGGAGCCAGGATTGACCGGGAGTGCGGGGACCGTGTTCCGGGGCGACGAACTGCCTGCGGAGGACCGTTTCGACTGCTGGCGGGAGCTCATCGGGCGGACCCGGGACAGCGAGATGACCAGTGCGCACGCCGACCACTTCGAGGCGGAGATGCGGCACCTGGAGCTGGGGCCGGTGACGCTCCTCAAGTCGTCGTTCCCGCCGGCCAGGTTCCGGCGGTCCGCACGGCGGGTGCGGCAGTCCGACCGGGAGGTGTGCCACCTGACGCTGGTGCTCGACGGGGCCCTGTCGCTGACCCGCGACCCCCGGGCCGGCACGACGGTGTTCCGGCCCGGCGAGCTGACCGTGCTCGACAGCTCGCACCCGTACGACGTGCGGGCGTTCGCCGGCCGCGCCACCGGGACCGCCGGACCGCAGGCACCCCGGACCGATGCCCTGGGCATCGACTTCCCCATGGCGATGCTGCCCCTGCCCCCGGACCGGGTGCGCGACCTGATGGGCCGGGGGTTCTCGGGGCGCCAGGGTACGAGTGCGCTGCTCTCCGACTTCCTGGTCGGGCTGGACCGCCAGGCCGCCCTCCTCGGCCCGGCCGAGGCGCCCCGGCTGGGGACGGTCGTGATCGACCTCGTCGCCGCCTGGCTGGCCCGGGAGCTGGACGCCGAGGCCGTGCTGCCGGACGACGCCCGGCAGCGGGCCCTGGTGGAGAACGTCCGGACGTTCATCGGCCGGAACCTGCACGATCCCGAGCTCTCGCCGCCCGTGATCGCCGCCGCGCACCACATCTCCGTCAGCTACCTGCACCGTGTCTTCACGCAGCAGTCGGAGGGTGAGACGGTCGCCGCGTGGATCCGCCGCCAACGGCTGGAGAAGGCCCGCCAGGACCTGGCCGATCCCGCGCTGCGCGCCCTGCCCGTCCAGGCCGTCGCCGTCCGCCGGGGCCTCCCCCGCGCCTCCGACTTCAGCCGGGCGTTCCGGGCCGCGTACGGGATCTCCCCGAGCGAGCACCGGCGCACCGCGTCCTCAGGGGGCGCGGGCGAGTAGACGCAGTGCGCAGGAACTGTCGACTCGGTGACAACACGGCAGGTCCGCGACCTGGCAGCCTCGTTCCCCGAGGAGGAGCGGCGCCCCACCGCCGTCCACTCCGGCGCCGGACCCAATCCACCCGGCGCAGCAGGACGGGCCGGCGGCCCGGCACGCCACAGGGGAGCGTGCCGGGCCGCCGTGCTGCGTCATGTGCCGGGACGTCAGGCCGTCGGCACCGCGCCGAGCGCGTGGACGCCCCGGCGGCCGCCCTGGTAGACGGCGGTGCCGGTGGCGGCCAGGTAGATGCCGGTGCGTTCGTTGCCGGTGCGCTTCGGTTCGTCCTGCCAGCGGAGGTGGCCCGTCGCGAGGTCGTGGGCGTAGACGCGGTCGTCGTTCGTCCCGACGTAGACGGTGTCGGCGGTGGCCGTGACGGCGTTGCCCCCGAGGCCGAGGCCGCTGGGGACGGCGGCGGTCCAGCGGGTCCGACCGGTGTCCGCGTCCAGGGCGGTCAGTCGCGGCCCGCCGAGCAGGAGGACCGTGCCGTCGGACACCGCGAGCGGGCAGCCCGGGACGTCCTGCTCGGCCTGCTGCCAGCGGACCCGGCCCGTGGCGGCGTCCAGGGCGTAGACGGTCGAGGACTTCGTCGCCTGGTCGAAGTCCGCGGTGTACAGGACGCCGGAGCGGACGACGGGACCGGTGAACTGCCGGCCGACGGCGTTCTGCTCCCAGCGCTGCTCGCCGCTGTTCGCGTCGTGGGCGCGCACGCCCGCCGACTTCCCGGCCGTGTACACGGTGTCCCCGGCGACGGCCGGAACGCCCGAGGTGTCCGGCGGGCCGCTCCAGCGCAGTTCGCCGGTGGCCGCGTCGTAGGAGCGCAGGGCTCCCCCGTACGCGGCGAACACCCGGCCGCCGGCGACGGCCGGACCGTCGCCCCACTCGGCCGTCATGCTGTCGGGTTCCTCCGCCTGCCAGCGCACGGCGCCCGTCGCCGCGTCGAGGACCTGGAGGCGGGTCAGGCTGGTGGCGCACACCAGTCCGTCCGCGACGGCCATCGGGCAGCCGTCCAGTGTGTCGGCGTGGCCGGGGGTGGTGACCTCGCTGCTCCAGCGGACGGTGCCGGTGTGCGGGTCGAGGGCGCTCACCCTGCCGTCGTAGCCGGAGACGTACAGGCCGTTCTGCGCGCCGGTGTTCAGGGCGACCCGGCCGCCGGCGGCCGTCGTGCTCCAGATCCGCGGGCCGCGGGCGTCGTCCCGACGGGCCCACCAGCCGACGCTCGCCGCGACCGCGAGGGCGCCGGCGCCTCCCGCGGCGCTCACCAGCAGCCTCCTGCGGCCGGGGCGGGGCCGGGGCGGATCGTTCTGCGTTTCGTTCGAATTCACACCAGACTCGACTTCGTACACCGAGTTTTGGTTCCCGCCCCGGCATGTCGATTGACGGCGGATCAGGCGAAGTAGTGCCCCTGGTCGAGGTCCTCGACGAGGCCGGGCTCCACCGGCCGCCAGCCGAGCAGGTCGCGGGTCAGGGCGGCGGACGCCGACTGGTCGACGCCGAGGAGGGCGCCCAGGAAGCCGAACTCCTCGGGCGGGAGCGGGCCGGTGGGCAGGCCCAGCCGGCGGCCGATCAGCGTGGCGATCTCGCGGATCGGCACGCCCTCGTCGCCGATCGCGTGCAGGACCGATCCGGCCGGGGCCTCCTCCAGGGCGAGGCGGTAGAGCCGGGCGGCGTCCCGGACGTGAACGGCGGGCCAGCGGGTGGAGCCGTCCCCGACGTACCCGGAGACGCCCTTCTCGCGGGCGAGCCGGATCAGGGTCGGGACGAAGGCCTGGTCGCCCTCGCCGTGCACGCTGCGCGGCAGCCGGACGACGGACGGGCGGACGCCCCGGGCCGCGAGGTCCAGCGCCGCGCGGGCGTTCGCGTCCCGGCCGGCCGCCGGGGTGCCGGGGGTGGCGCGGTCGCGCTCGGTCGCGGCGCGGCCGGGTGCCGCGGGCGTTCCGGAGCTGACGACGAAGGGCCTTCCGGTGCCCTCCAGCGCGGCGCCCAGCACGGCGATGGCGCGCCCGTCGACGCGGACCGACTCCTCGAAGCGGCTGAAGTCGTGGATGAAGGCCAGGTGGACGACCCCGTCGGCCGCCGCCGCGCCGGCGCTCAGGCTCCCGGGGTCGTCGAGCGCGCCGCGGTGCACTCCGGCCCCGGCCGCCTCCAGCGCCGCCGCGGACCGGTCGGAGCGGGCGAGCCCGACGACCTCGTGGTCGGCGGCCTGCAGCTCGCGGACGACGGCACTGCCGATGAAGCCGGTGGCTCCGGTGACGAACACGCGCATGATGCGTTCACTCCTCGTGGGTACGGCTCGGTGCCTCCAGCGTCGGCGGGTGGGGCGGCCGCCGTCCAAGTCCTGTTCCGGATCGCGCAATACGGATCAGGCATCACCACTGGTCGGAGTGCTGTCCGAAGGTGATCCCCAGGGAACGGGGCTTACGCTGGGGACATGGCCGACCCATCCCCGCCGGACCTCGACCTCCGCCTCGTGCGCTACTTCACCGTGGTCGCCGACCACCGCAACTTCGGCCGCGCCGCCGCCGAGCTGCGCGTCGCCCAGCCCTCGCTCAGCCGGCAGATCCGCCGCCTGGAGCAGCAGCTCGGCGCGCAGTTGCTCGACCGCACCCCGCAGGGCAGCCGGCTGACCGAGGCCGGCGAGGTGTTCCTGCCCCGCGCCAGGGCGCTGCTGCGCTCGGCCGCGCAGGCCGCCGCCCACACCCGGGCCGCCGCCGAGCCGAGCCGGATCACCGTCGGCTACACGGCCAACCTCATCGTCACGCCGGCCGTGCGCGAGCTGCGCCGGCGCCACCCGGACGCCGACGTGCACACCCGGCACCTGGCCTGGAACGACGCCCGCCAGGCCCTCCTGGAGCACCGGGCCGACGCGGTCGTCACCCGCCTGCCGCTCAGGACGGACGGGCTGCACGTGACCGTCCTGCACGACGAGCCCCGGGCCCTCGTGGTGCCGGCCTGGCACCGCCTGGCCGGCCGGGCGTCCGTCACCCTCGACGACATCGCCGACGAGCCGCTCCCACGGGTGTCCGACCCGGCCTGGGACGCCTTCTGGCGGATCGACCCCCGCCCGGACGGCCGCCGGGCGCCCGACGGGCCGCTCGTCGCGGCGAACGAGGACAAGTTCGAACTCGTCGCCGACGGCCGGGCGGTGGCCCTCGTCCCGATCGGCCCCGGGCGGTCCGCGCCGCGCCCGGACCTGGTCGTCGTCCCGATGGAGGGCGTCGAGCCGAGCCACGTCGTACTGGCGGTGCGGGCCGGCGAGCGCGGCCGCCTGGTCGCCGCCTTCCGGAAGGCGGCGGAGGCGCTGCTGACGGGCACGCCGGAGCCGCAGCGCGGGGTCACGACGCGGAGGGGTGGCCTGGACTCATAGCCTGCGCGCAGATAATCTACGGACGGATTACCTCTTCCCCTTCCGGAGGCGCCCCATGTGGACGTACGAGCACAGCGTCGAGACCGACGCCACCCCCGAGGCCGTCTGGCGCCTGTGGGCCGACGTCGACCACTGGGGGGCGTGGAACGCCGACATCGTGAGCGTCCGGATCGACGGCCCGTTCGAGGCCGGCACCGGCATCCTCATGACCCCCTGCGGGCAGGACCCCGTCCACCTGCGCATCGCCGAGGCCATCGCCGGCGAACTCTTCGTCGACGAGGCCAGGATCGACGGCCTCGTCCTGCGCACCACCCACCGGCTGGAACGCGGCGAGCGGCTGCGCACCCGGGTCACCTACCGGATGGAGATCACCGGCGACACCGTCGACCTGACGGGCCCGCAGCTCGGCCCGGCCGTCACCGCGGACTGGCCCGCGACCATGGCCGCCCTCGTCGCCCTGGCGCGCGGCTGATGGCGCCCGGCCCCGGCGACAGCCCCGGGTTCCTGCTCTGGCACGCCACGCTGCGCTGGCAGCGCGACATCGCCGCCGCGCTCGGCCCGCTCGGCCTCACCCACGTCCAGTTCGTCCTGCTCGCCTGCACCTGGTGGCTCAACTCCCAGGGCGAGCACCCCAACCAGCTCGCCCTCGCCCGCCAGGCCGGCACCGACGTCAAGATGACCTCCCAGGTGCTGCGCACCCTCGAAACCAAGGGCCTGATCGAGCGCGAGGTCGACCCCGCCGACACCCGCGCCAAGCGCCTGCGCATCACCGACGGCGGCGCCGAGCTGGCCCCGCGCGCGATCGCCGCCGTCGAGGCCGTCGACGCGGAGTTCTTCCGCCCGGTGCCCCGCGAGGACACGCTGACCCTGCTCCGCCGCCTGGCCGCCGCCCCGGAGGCGTGACTACCCGCCGAGGCCCTTCCGTTCGCGCGTCCGGAGGCGGCGCTCCTTGGCTGCCGGAAGCTCGCGCACGACGAACACGCTGCCGCACACGGCTACGCCGGTGACGGTGATCCGGTGGGCGGCCGGGCGGTGCGTAGTCGCGCGGTCCTGGTGGAAACCGCCCAGGACTCCGGTGCCCTCGACACACACCTCGACGCCCTCGGGGACGACGACGTGGACCGTGCCGATCCACGCGTGCACACGGATCGTCGTCTCCGGGCCGGTGAACCGGGCCTCGCGGAGGTCGACCACGCCCGTCGCGACGATCGCCGTGGCGCGGTACCGGGCGCCCACCAACCAGGGACCGCGACGGGCGAAGTCGCTCAGCACACCGGCGTCCTCGGCCGCCGTCGGCCTGCCGCCCGGCGACCCGAGGTCCCGGACGGCGTCGGCCAGTTCACCCGTCGTCCGCGCGCCGTAGACGAGGTCCAGGCGCTCGTGCAGCTCCCCGGTGGCGAGCCGGCCGTCGGCCGTCGCCTCCCGCAGGACGGCGGCGGCGCGCTCGCGGTCGGCGTCGGAGACGCGCAGGGCCGGGGTGGCTTCGCGGGGCTCGTGCGTCACCGGGCCTCCTCGCCGGTCCCGGTGTCGGGGTGGGACGCGTCGAGCAACTCACGCACGCGGTCGGCGACGACGCCCGGCTGCTCGGCCTGGATGAAGTGGCCCGAGTCCGCACGCTCGAACCGGCCGTCGGGCAGCGCCTCGACCCAGCGGCGCTGGTGCTCGACGAGTCCGGCGTGGTGCCGCGCCCGGCCCGGCTGCGGACGGGAAGCCGATCGCAGGACGGTCGGGCACGTGGGCGGGGCGGGCGGCGCCACACGGAAGCGCGGGATCGCCTCGGCCACGGCCTTGATCTCCTTCCTCGTCTGCGCGATGCCCGCCGGGACGAAGTCCTCGGCCAGCATGGTCTCGTACGCGTCCGCGGGGAACACCCGGCGGACGTTCCCGCTGGTCAGGCGGGCGAACCAGCGGAACCGGACGAGCGTCTGCAGCATGGCCAGGCTGCGGTCCACCTGGGTGACGGTCCGGTCGAACGTGTCGTAGACGGGCGCGGTCTCCGCCGTCGGGTCGAGCAGCAGCAGCCCGCGCAGCCGCGGCCCCAGCGCCTCCGCGGCGCGGCGCGCGACCAGGCCGCCCATGCTGTGCGCGACCAGCACGAAGCGGCCGGGCACGACCGCCTCGACCAGCGCGACCAGGTCCGCGGCCATGTCGTCGATGCTCAGCCCGGCCTCCGTCCGGCCGCTGCGGCCGAAGCCGGCACGGTCGTACGCCACGAGGCGCGCCCGGTCCAGCAGCAGCGGCCGCACCGGATCCCAGCAGGTGCGGCCCATTCCCCCGCCCGCCTCGAACACCACGTGGTCCGGTCCGGTGCCGGACTCCTCCACGTAGACGGACCGGCCGTTCACCGGCACCGTCCGTCCCCTCTGCTGGCGCATGTCCCCCTCCGATCGCCGTCGATCACCGATGGATCGCCATCATTTCCAGTTTCGATAATAGTGCCAAGTGTGGAATCGTAAAGCCCATGGACACTACGGACGTGCTTCTCCACCCGGTGCGGCTGCGCGTCGTGCACGCGTTCGCCGGCGACCGGGTCCTCACCACCTCCCAGCTGTGCGAGCGCATGCCCGAGGTGCCGAAGGTGACCATGTACCGGCACGTCGGCGTACTCGCCGAGGCGGGCTTCCTGGAGGTGGCCGACGAGCGGCGGGTGCGCGGCACCGTCGAGCGGTCCTACCGGCTGCGCCGGGACCGCCCCTCCGTCGGCACCGCCGACGCCGCGGCGATGACGCCCGACGACCACCGCCGGGGCTTCGCCGCCGCCGTGGCCGTCCTCATCGCCGAGTTCAACGCCTACCTCGACCGCGAGGGCGCCGACCCGGTGGCCGACGGAGTCTCCTACCGGCAGGGCACGCTGTGGCTGAGCCCGGAGGAACTCGGGCGGATGACGGGCGACCTGCTCGCGGTCCTCGGTCCCTACCTGGCGAACGAACCGGCGCCCGGGCGCAGGCCCTACCTGCTCAGCCCGATCCGCTTCCCCACCGGCCCGGCGGCGGAGGCGGGCGACGAGGCGCGCTCCTGAGCAACCGGTCGGCCCCGCTTACGGTCGGCCCGGGGCCGTTCCGCGCCAGCGGGCGAACCGGTCGGCCCGGGCCGGCGAGTTGAGGCGGCGGATCCACTCGGCCTCGCGGGCCGGGTCCAGGTCATCGGGGTCGGAGACGGCGAAGACCACCACGTGGTCGGTGCCCGGGCCGAAGGCACCTTCGGCGACGAGCGATTCGAGCGCGGCCACACACGCCTCGTACACGGCGTCCCGGAACATCCGGAACTGCGCACCGTCGGCGTCCGGCCTCTCGGCGCGCAGCCGTCGGCAGATCGACGCGAACTGCTCGGCCGCGACGCCCTCCATCGCCCACTCCGCCGGAGTCCACTCGTAGTAGTCCGCCTCGGTCGGGTCCTCGGCCCGCAGCCTGGCGAGGTGCGGGACGGTGTTGGCCGCACAGCACACGGTCATCGCGCCGGCGTCGGAGTACAACGCGTACCCGCAGTAGTCCGCGGCGTCCGCAGCGGGACGGGCGTCGAGCAGCCCCGCGAAGGCGGCCCGTGCCGCCCGCTCCACCTCCGCCCGCAGCCGGGCCCCGGCGTCAGGCACGACGGCACCGGTCGTCGAATTCGACGGAGACGACGAGCTGCCGCCGCCGTCCCGGCCCGTCGAGCCAGACCCGGACGGCGACGTGGCCGGGGTCGAGGACCTGGACCCTCCAGCGGTAGTCCCGTCCGTCGACCCGGATCCTGCGTGGTGGTCTCGGTGTCACACGATGACCATAAGGCCGCACCGGCACCGGCAGGCCGGGCAGTCGACATCGCCCCCTCTCCCCCGGACCCTCGCATTCCGGCCAATTCCCGCCACACGCCTACAGGATGATTACCCGGGCGCCAGGATGGCCGAGGCACACGTGCCCCAGGCGACCGATCGGAAGGGACGGACCATGCGCAAGAACGCACGCCGACTCAGGGCGGCGGCGACCGTCTGCGCCGCACTGATCGGCACGGCCGGACTCCTCGCACCGGCCGCCCAGGCGCACAGCCCTGCCCCGACGCACGTGGCCGCGGCCGGGCTCCGGGCGCAGGACGCGACGCCTCCCGGCACCCAGGTGCAGTCCACCACGGTCACCCGCCCCGACGGCACGCACGCTCAGGTCGCGATCTTCTCGACCAACTACGCGACCGGCCAGACGATTTGGTACCGCTCGCAGAGCGCCCCCGGCGGCGCGTACGGCGGCTGGAGCCAGGTCAACGGCATGGCGCTCAACTTCCAGAACCTCGTGCTCACCGCGGCCGCGGACGCCGACGGGAGCCTGGAGGTGTTCACCATCGGCTACCAGTCGACCGTCCTGGTCCGGATGCACCAGTCCGGAGAGGGCGGGGCGTGGTCGGCGCCCGAGGCGTTCGGCCCGTCCCCGGCGAGCGTGCCGCGCTTCTTCGGCCCGCCGGTGGCCTTCACGAGGGCGAACGGGACGCTGGCGTTCTTCGAGGTCTACCAGGGCTCGGGTGCACCGCGGCTGTACGTCAACGAGCAGAGTGCGCCCGGTGTTTGGGCTTCCTGGACCGACCTCGGGACCGGCCCGCTGCCGTCCTCCGTCGCCACGCCGTCCACCGTCACGCAGGCCTCGGACGGGACACTCACGGTCGTCGCGCACATGTGGAACGCCCCGTCGATGTACGCCGAGGTCTCCGAGCGGACCCCGGGCGTCTGGGGCCCCTGGCAGACCTGCGCGACGGCCGGCTGCGCCAACGGCTGACGCCCCCTGGCCCCGAGGGGACTCTTTCGACTGGTCGTCGGATGGCAGGCGGGTGAACACCGCGCGGTTCTCCGCCCCGCCCGGCAGTCGATCGGCGATAACGGGAGGCACGACAACGGCGGCCACTTCGAGTCACCGCCACCCGCGCCTTCAGCCGAGAGGACGACACATGCCCCTGGTCAACTACGGTGTGCTCGCCGCCAAAGCCATCGAGAGCACGCGCGAGGCGGCGCAGGTCTCGACGCCGCACTACCAGATCCACGTACGCGACGACGGCGGCACCGACTACCGGATCGCCGTGAACGTCAGGTCGCAGACCACGCCGCCGAACCTGCTGTACGTCGCCATCGACGACTTCCACCACCCGCTGGTCCAGCTGCTCCCGCCGGCCGGCAGCGGCTGGCACCCCGAGCCGTCCCGTCCCGGCACGGCCAGCCTGGACTTCATCCGCGGGAACCTCTTCGACCCGGCCACCATGCGCGTTCTGCCGGCCGACGTTCCCGGCCTCAACAACGACCTGGAGGACCTGCTCGACCACTACGTGCAGCGCGCAATCGCCGACCAGACCATCGGCCTCTACGTCTTCGGCCAGCGCTGGCCCACCGACGCCGGCGACAAGGTGTTCGGCTTCCAGCCCGGCAACGGTGTCCACGACATCCACATGAACCAGGGCAACGACGCGGGGCACGCCGGCGACGACGGGGTCTGGCAGGACGGCGGCCTGCTGCTGCACGTGGCCCCGGAGAACCGCTGGGTGGCGATCTTCCTGGCCTTCCAGTCCCAGGCGTGGCACACCGACGACACCACCGGCCACGCCCTGGCCCCCACCCGGCCCACCACCCCGCACCAGGAGCCGATGCGGATCTCGGCCGCCCTGGTCAACCCGGTCGCCCCGGCACCCGAGACGGTCACCCTGGTCAACACCTCGGCCACGCCGATCAGCCTCCAGGGATGGCACCTCAGCGACCAGCAGCAGAACGTGCTCCCGCTCCCCGACACCGAGCTCCAGCCGGGCACCTCCACCACCTTCCCGGCCGCGAACGGCTTCCGACTGGGCGCCGACGGCGGCGCGATCACCCTCCTCGACCAGTCCGGCCTCAAGGTCCACGGCGTCGCCTACACCCGGAAACAGGCCTCCGTCCCCGGCCAGACCCTCACCTTCTGAGGGTTCGAGGGCCGCCCTGGCCTGGGAGCACATCGCGGCGGCAGCCTCACCAGGCAGGACGGCCCTCTGCCCGAGGGCCGGTGCCCGTCGGACGGCATGCATGACTCCTTCGTCAGGTGGCGCTGCCGAGCGCCGAGACCTGCTGGTGCAGGGCTGAAGCCCGGCCGTCGGCCATGAGTGGAACGAGGCGCGCAGCGGATCATGACTCGCGCCGTCCGGGACGGTGAGAGGCGGGCCCTACTCCCCCAGTACCCCGCTCGCGCGCAGCTCGGCGATCCGCTCGTCGGAGTAGCCGAGCCCGCGCAGGGCCGCGTCGGTGTGGGCGCCGAGGGCGGGGACGGGGCCCATGGGGAGTTCGATGCCGGCGAAGCCGAACGGCGGCAGCAGGCTGCGGACTTCGCCGACCGGGGTGGTCACCGGGCGCCAGCGGTCGCGGGCGGCGAGTTGGGGGTGGTGCAGGAGGTCGGCGACGTCGTTCAGGCGGGCGGAGGCGATGGCGAGCGCGTCCAGGAGCTTGATCGCCTCGTCGGCCGTCATGGTCGCCGCCCGGCCGCCCACCAGGGCGTCGACCAGTCGGCGGCGGCGCACCCGGGCGACGTTGGTGGCCCACTCCGGGTCGTCGGCGAGGTCCGGGCGGTCCAGGAAGCCGGTGGCGAAGCGGGCCCACTCGCGGTCGTTCTGGATACCGATCATGACCTCGCGGCCGTCGGCGGTCGGGTAGGCGTCGTACGGCGCGATGGCCGGGTGGGAGAGGCCCGCGCGGCCCGGCGAGCGGCCCGCCCCCTGGGTGTAGTGGAGTTGGTGGCCCAGCCACTCGGCCGTCGCCTCGAACATCGACACCTCGATCGCGGCACCCTGCCCCGTCGCGGCGCGGCCGACCAGCGCGCCGAGCGTCGCCGTCAGCGCGTACATCCCGGCTGCGATGTCCGAGCTCGGCACCCCGGTCTTGGACGGCCGGTCGGGCGGGCCCGTCACCGAGGCGAGGCCGGACTCGCACTGGATCAGCATGTCGTAGGCGCGCTTGTCCTGGTAGGGGCCGCCGGAGCCGTAGCCGGAGAGGTCGACGGTGACCAACCGGGGGTGCCGGGCCCGCAGTTCGGCGGAGCCGAAGCCCAGGCGGGCGGCGGCGCCGGGCGCGAGGTTCTGCAGGAAGACGTCGGCGCCGGCCACCAGGTCGGCCAGCACGGCGCGGCCCTCCGGCGCCTTCAGGTCGAGGGCGACCGACTCCTTGCCGCGGTTCAGCCAGACGAAGTGGCTGGCCAACCCGTTGACGCTGTGGTCGTAGCCGCGGGCGAAGTCGCCGCCGTCCGGCCGCTCGATCTTCACCACCCTCGCGCCGAGGTCGGCCAGGTGCCTGCTCGCCAGCGGCGCGGCCACCGCCTGCTCCAACGCGATCACCGTGACACCCGCCAGCGGCAGCGACACCTGGACTCCCTCCCTCGTGAACGGATCGTGACCTACCCGGATGGGACCGGGTTCAGTCCGTCTCACCCTCCGCCGGACACCCCGTCACCGGCCCCCGGCCGGGCCTCCCTCCGGTCGCGGGCCGGCACCGGAAGCGGCAGGTGCGGCAGGCCCGTGGGCCAGGCTTACGTCGGGTAGCCGTCGATCGAGGCAACCGCTGAACGCTCCGGCTCCAACCGACACCCGTCAGCGAACGGCGGGCACGACGTTCCGCAGGTGGTAGCCGTCGCCGTAGCGGATCAGGCCCCGGAGTTCGGCCAGCGGGTTGAACGCCTGGGCGTTGCGACGGTGCGGCTGGTGGGTGAAGGGGATGCCGGACCACGGGTTGTCGGGGTGGTGGTGGCTGCCGGGCTCGGCGCCGGGGTCGACGGGCCAGTGGAGCCAGACGGAGTCGCACCGCAGGCAGACGACCTGGCCGAGGTACCAGACCGCGCCGGCCAGGAACGGGCCGCCCGGGAACGGCCCGTCCGGCTCCGCGTCGAACGCTCCCGCCCCGGCGCACCGGGCCCGCACCTCCCGTTCCAGCGCGTCGAGGCTGGCCAGGGAGAAGTCGTACGCGTTCCGGCCTCCCCGCAGTCGCCCCGCCCATGCCCCGAACGCGGCCCGGCGCTCGCGCAGCCAGTCGGCCAGTTCCGGGTCGTCGGGCTGCGGACCGACCGGGTCCAGCGGCGAAGCCTCCTTCTCGGGCGCCCAGCCGGAATCGACGGCGCGGACCGCGGCAACGGCGGCCAGCAGCCGCTCGTATTCCCGGCCGAGCACCTCGCCGCTGCGCTCCGCGAGCGCCACGTCGACCAGCAGGCCGACCGACAGCGGTGGCAGGCCCAGCGCCGGGTCGGGGAGCACGGCCGGCCCGGCCTCCACGTCCCACCGCCCGCCGCAGACGCCCATCAGCACCTCTCCCGCGTACCCGGCCGCCGCACACGCGAAGTCCTCGTCCGGTCCGCCGGGTTCGTCGAGCAGCAACCGCTCCAGGGCGGCCAGCGAGTCCGTGCCGTAGTCGAGGACGAAGCCGTCCGGCACGTGCACCTGCTCCAGGCGTGCGACCAGGAGCGGCAGGTCCTCCAGCCAGTCCTCCAGCAACCGCTCCCCCGCCCCGCCGTGATCATCGCTCATACCCGTCAGCCTAAGCCCTGCACCGACAACTCCCGTGACTTCAGCCAAAATTGTGGCTTCTGTGGGCGATCTGTAAAGCCGTCGAATCCCCGCCGTGCCGCGGCTAGGGTGGCGCCGCCGGGGACGTGTCGACGGGGGCCGCACGCCACCGGCCGCCTGTCCGACCCTCGGCCCCCGCAGGGGGATCGCCACACCGTGCGACAACCGTTACGCACCAGGGGACTGCTGGCGGCGCAGGCCACGGCCGTCGTCCTCGGGATCACCGCGCTCGTGTTCGCCGGCCTGCCCGGCCTGCAGGAGCACGCCGAGGCGGCGCCGGCCATCACGCGCTGCCAGGACAAGTACGGCACCACGCCGACGCCGCCGGACCAGTCCACGCTCCCCGGCTACCGGCCCACCGGCTCCGGCCAGTGGGCGACCCCGGACGCCGAGCAGCGGCTCTACCCGTACGACCTGCCGCCCAAGGGTTTCGACGGCCTGACCGATCCGTCCCAGGTCCCGCTGCCCCAGGGGTCGGACCCGAAGAAGTACGAATGGGGCAGCATCGAGAACGCGGTCGCGACCTGGATACAGAAGCAGGCCGGCAACAAGCCGTACAAGGGCAGCTTCAACAGCTGGCTGAACAGCGTCTACACCCGGAACGTGGGCAACAACAAGCGCGGCGACGCCTACGAACGCGAGGTCGTGCGCTACTTCAACCTCGGCGGGGTCGACTGGATCTGCCAGGGCAGCCTCAAGGACCTCGACGAGAAGCTCTACCAGGAGCTGAAGGACGAGCTCGGCGACCGGTTCCCCAAGGGCAACCGGCTCTTCGACGCCGTCAACATGCGGACCAGGACGATCTACGAGATCAAGTCCGGCATCGGCTACGACAAGGCCCAGCTGCCGGTGGACGAGGCCCTGGTCAAGCGCGGCTGGAAGGTCGTCTACATCAACGGCCAGCAGCCGAACGCCAGGACGATCGCCAAGTACAAGAGCGCCGGAGTGGACTATTACCGGCACTCGGCCACCCCGGAGCCGCAGTTCAGGCAGACCCCGTACATGCGCCAGGCCCCCGGCACGATGACCGTGGACCCGGCCAAGCCGTCCGTCGGCGCGGGCACCGACATGGTGGAGGGCTCGGCCCCGACACCGGAGGAGGCGGAGCAGGAGGCCCAGCGGACGAACGGCCTGATCGAGGAGCCCGAGCAGGACATCCGCCGACCCGGCGGCATCGACTTCTCCACCCTCGACCTCTCCTACATCGGCCAGACCAAGGCCGGGGACCTCAAGTACGCCTTCAGCGCGAGCAACACCGACGAGGAGGAGCACCCCGGCTTCGGCGGACAGGAGAAGGCGCAGCTCGTCTCGGACGCCTTCTTCACCTGGCTCGCGCTCACCCCGGACCACTTCTGGGTCAACCTCAACCCCGACGACCCGAACACGATCATGCAGTCGCCGTTCGACGGGACGGACGCCGGGCGGGTGCTGCTGGAGGCCGACCTCGCGATGAAGCGCGACTTCGGCCGCGCCGAGGACCCGAAGACGGACGCCGGGAACAAGTTCTGGTACGGCATCTCCCGGATCGACGGACTGCCGTGCATGAACTCCACCCGCAACTGGATCGTGCCCAAGCAGGCCAAGGTGCGCGTCCAGGACGACGGCGTCTACATCCTCGACAGCCCGCTCGAGGTCAAGACGGTGGCCCAGGACTACACCAGCTCGGGCCCCGGCACGGGCTGCAACCTGACCAAGGAGCAGATCGACCACAACATGGACGTCTACCGCTCCACGATCCTGCCGATCGTGGAGAAGGAGGTGAACGAGGACCCCAAGTACGCGGACCTGCGCCGCGTCTACAAGGCCCGCATCGGCGCCGAGTACGTCCGCCAGACGGTCGCGAAGGACCCGACGGCCTTCGGCGGGGCGTTCACCAAGGTCATCGACAGCAACGACGTGTCGAAGTGGCCGCTGCGCGGCACGAACGCCGGCTGGGACAAGATGACCGTGTGGCGCGAGATGCGCAAGTCGTTCACCGAGGGCGACTTCACGTACCAGCTCCCGCTCGGGGGAACGGTCTACACCTACATCGTCGGCGGGGTCGACTTCCAGCAGCAGCCGCAGCAGAAGATCGACCAGGCCGCCTTCCAGGCCGCGAAGCCGAACCTGGACGATGTCACGCAGCACGCGAAGAGCGAGGCGCTGTCGTACAAGGACGACGGGATCACCGTCATGGGCGGCGACAACAGCGGTCAGGCCGGCACCAGCGGCGACCCGACGCCCACGCCTACCCCGACGCCTACGCCCACGCCTACGCCGACCCCGACACCGACCGGGACCGGGACCGGGACGCCGACGGGGACTCCGGCACCGACGCAGACCCCGACGGGCGAACCGACCACCAGCCCGACACCGACGCCCACAGGGCCCCCGGCACCGACCCCGAGCGGCAGCACGGGCGGAACCGGTGGAGCCGGTGACGGCGGTGACGACGGAACCACCCCGCCGCCCGTCGGCAACAGCGGCACCGGCAGTGGCGGTGGTGGCGGCAGCCTCGCCTCCACCGGCCTCCGGATCACCGGCGTCGCCGGAACCGCCGCCGCCCTCACGGCGGCCGGGACGGCCCTGGTCTGGCTCCGCCGACGCCGCAACACCACCGGCTGACCAGCACGCCGCACGCCCCCACGCCCTGGCCGTCCAGGGCGTGGGGGCGTCTGCTCTCACCGCTCGCGGTCGTCGATCGGATCGTCTCCGACGGACCCGACCGGCACGATTCACCCCTGCTCGGCCCCACTCCGGACGCGGCACAGGCACAGGTCGGCGCGATGCCGGAGACCGTCAACGTCAACCTCGACCGCGGCTACGACAGCGCCAAGTCCCGTCTGCCGCCGCACCACCCGACGCCTCAAGTGAACTATTTGCCAGTCCGTCTCAGTCCGAGTCCTGCAGCTGCTGGAGCAGGTCGGCGTCGCCCTCCATCCGCAGCGAGCCGTTCGGGATGCGCATGTACATGAGCAGGGCCATCTCGCTCGCCGTGCCGTAGATGGCGGCGGTGGGCTTGCTCTCGGCGGCCTCCGCCGCGGTGAGGCGGGTGAAGCGGGAACCGGCGGCGTCCACCGTCTGGCGCCAGGAGCCGGCCCCGGCTGCGTGGTAGTCCATGGTGGCGGGCTCGTGCGGCCACGGGACCGTGACGGTGCAGACCGTGGCGAGGAACTCCTCGATGGCGTCGACCGCCTCGGTCGTCGGCAGCTCCTGCGGGGTACCGGAGGCCAGCTGGGCGTCGTAGGTGTGGATCAGCGACTCGTGGACGCGGCGGCGGGCCACGGCGGCCCCCGTGTGCGGCGAGGCCAGCGGCTCCCACCAGGCCCAGCAGCCCCGGTCCGGGCCGGCCTCGCGCAGAGCGGCAAGCAGCTGCTCCGTCGAGTCGGCCAGCCAGGCTATGAGGGCCTCGCGCTCCCTGGGCGCCGCCAGCCCGTCCTTGCTCGGCCGCTCGTCGCCCGGCGCGGTGTTCAGCACGATGTAGGCCCAGAAGCGGTCCCCCTCACTGAGGTGGTTCGCCAGGTCGTACAGCGTCCAGCCCGGGCAGGACGGGACGTCGGCGTCGAGGCTGGGGGCCGCGGCGACGGCGGCGCGGAACGCGGCGGACCGCTCGTCAATCATCCGCAGCAGGGTGGGGAAGTGGAGATGCTCTGTCACGCAGACCTTGTATCACCCGGACCGGAACTCTCGCACTCGATTAACAACCCGCGCAGACAGGCGTTGGGGCTTCCCCGTACTGCGAGACGTTTGTGCGGGGCCCGGTCAACGGCGGGCCAACACCGCGACCTCCCACCCGAAGCCCACCACCAACCGACCGTCCGGCACCACGGCCACCGCGCAGACCGGCAGCGGGAACACCAGCTCCGGCCCGACCTGGTCGCCGGCGGTCAAGTCCCATAGCCGCACGGTGCCGTCGTCGCCGCCGGTGACCGCCAGGGGGCGCCCGTCGACCACATGGCGGACCGGGACAAGGACGAATGCACGTGTGGCGAGTGAGCCCGGCCTGACCCTGCGGGCTGGAGCAGGCGTCGGCCGCCCCGGTGCGGTGGGGCGGCCGACGCGCAGGGGTCACCTCACCACGAGGTGCCTTCCTTCTGGAAGCGCCAGAGCCGGTCGGCGCTGTTCTGGTCGGTGTCGAGGTACAGGCTGTCCCAGCTGCCGGAGCCCTGGTAGGTCTGGAGGGTGATGGCGAGTGAGGGGTTGGTGCGCGGGCGGTAGGCGGACCAGCCGGAGGTGCCGGCGTAGTTGCTCTGCTCAGGCCTGGTGTCCCAGTCCTGGGCGGCCGAGCCGTTACAGGGCTGCACGACGATGGCGTTACCCGCGGCCGGGGAGGCGTTGACGGGTTGCAGGCACAGATTGGCGGCGTCGTTCCGGATGACCTGGTAGCCGCTGCGCTTGGTGATGACGGTCCACTTACGGGTCTGGTAGACCCACCCTGGCGACCGCAGCGAGATGGCCTGCGCGCCCGCGCCCGTCGCGTCCATGCCGAGCGCCATCCGGCTGCCGTCCATGCGGTTGATGAAGAGGTTGTCGGAGTCGGTGGTGGACAGCTCCGCCGTGAAGACGCCCGAGTTGCCGGGGTCCAGCTGCCAGCCGCCCGTGCCCGCGGCGCACGACGGCTGGGTGTCCTTCGTGTTCGACACGTTCGTGCCGGTGCCAAACGGCGTGTTGGGCATCACGGTGGTGTACATCGTGCCGTCGGTGTACTTGTAGACGCACTGATGCAGGTTCAGGTACTGGCCCGAGTCCAGGTCCAGCGGCTTGACGGCCGAGTTGCCGGGGTCCAGCTGCCAGCCGCCCGTGCCCGCGGCGCATGACAGCTGGGTGTCCTGCGTGTTCGACACATTGGTGCCGGTACTGAACGGCGTGTTGGGCATCACGGTGGTGTACATCGTGCCGTCGGTGTACTTGTACGTGCACTGGTGCAGGTTCAGGTACTGGCCGGTGGTCAGGTCCAGCGGCTTGACGGCCGAGTTGCCGGGGTCCAGCTGCCAGCCGCCCGTGCCCGCGGTACAGGACAGCTGGGTGTCGGCGGCGCCCGACACGTTGGTGCCCGCGCTGAAGGGCGTGGTCGGTACCACGGTGGTGTACATCTTGCCGTTGGTGTACTTGTACGTGCACTGGTGCAGGTTCAAGTAGCGGGCGACGATGCGTCGCGCGCGATTCTCGGACGTGTTGGTGGAGTGCGTCGGCGCCTTGGCCGCGGGGCCGTTCTGCGCCGACGAGGCCGCGTACGCGGTGGTGGTCGCGGGGCCGACGGCGGTCAGCCCCAATACCCCTGCGGTGGCGATGGCCGCGAGCGTGATGCGTGACATGGACATCCTCATGATCGTCGATGGAATGACCACTGGACGGCGCCGCCCGCCACTGCCGAGGGCTGCCGATTCGGAGGACACCGAAGACTCCTCGGCCGGCACGAAGGCACTCGCCGCCCGGCGAAGAGGACCTGCGGCGACGGTCGACACCTGACCGCCCGCTGGACCTCCTGCCGGAAGACGCTATGGTCCCCGACTCCGCAGTCCGTACGACGCACCGGCACCTTCGCATACGGACCATCAATTGGCACACGCACGGACCAGCATCACGTCAACCGGAAAGTCCAATGGGCGGATGAACGTCGACCCAGTGAGACCGCCACCCACCCTCACGCCGACCAGCACCGACACCGCCCGAACATGAGCGGCTTAGCGTCCCGCTGGGTCTGGGTAATGCGCTGCGACACCAGCACGGGCACCCCTTCGGGCATGTGCAGAGCGGCGCGCTCGTCGGGGTTGGGCATGCGGGCGCTGACGCCCTCGCGCCACTCAAATCGCGCCGTGTACGGCGGCCAGCGCCGCGTAGGCGTCGGTGTTGAACACCTCGGACTGCTGGGCGAGAAGCCTGCCGGTGATCTGCTCCATGGGCAGAAGTGCCGTGTAGCGGGCACGAATTCCGCTGCTCTCGTGCGTATAGGGGCGCTGGACGAGGAAGGCGGCTTCGCTCTCCTCCGTGTTCAGCAGCTCCGCCGCGCCGGGTTCCAGGCGCACCCGGAAGACCGTGGGCTCTTCCGCGTCGTGCCATCAAGGGCAACGGCGCGTTCGCCGTAACCATCGCCGGCAATCAGGCCAATGTCGACGGAGCTGCCGGCTACACGCAGTCGACGAACCGAAGCAGCACACGCGTCCGTTCCAACAGCACGAGCGGCGAGGGGGAGATCAGATGAACCGGATCTACTCGCCGACCACTCCGTCGATCGCTTCGCGCAGCAGGTCGGCGTGGCCGTTGTGGCGTGCGTACTCCTCGATCATGTGGGTGAGGACGTAGCGGAGCGAGATGACCTCCCCCCGGAAGTCGACCGTGTCGTCGAGGGATTCGACGGCGTCCGCCGCGGCACGGGAGCCCTCGCACGCCTCGTGCCAGAACGCGAACGCCTCGTCGACGTCGGCGTCTTCCACCTGGAAGTCGGCGAACTCGCCGTTGGTCCTGGGCCAGAGGGGCTTGCAGTCCTCACCGTTCAGCACCAGCCGGAACCAGCTCCGCTCGACCTCGGCCGCGTGCCGTACGAGGCCCAGGAGCGACAGGCCCGAGGTGGGCACCGCCTTCTGCTTGAGTTGCTCGCCGGACAGCCCCTGGCACTTCATGGCGAGGGTCGCGCGCTGGTAGTCGAGGAACGCGGTCAGCGACGCACGGTCGTCGGCCGCCTTGGACGGATGCACCCGCTGGTCATCACTCATCCGACGATCATCGCAGGAGGTCGCCGTCCCGGGCTTCCCCGCCCGGAAGTCGGACGCGGTCGACGAGGAACGGCCCGTCCCCGATCGGGGACGGGCCCGGGCTCACCGCGCCAGGCGGCCCAGGAGGGACGAGGCGGCGGCGATGCCGAGGAGCGTTGCCACCGTCAGCACCGCGAAGTCGAGCGGCAGGTGGGACGGGGTGCCGATCAGGAGGCCGCGCAGGGCGTCGACCTGGTAGCTGAGGGGGTTGGCCTTGCTGACCGCTTGCAGCCAGCCGGGCATCAGGTCGACGGGGTAGAGGGCGTTGGAGCCGAAGAAGAGCGGCATCGTGATGGCCTGCCCAATGCCCATCAGACGGTCGCGGGTCAGCACGATGCCCGCGATGGCCATCGACAGGCAGGAGAAGAACGCCGAACCGAGCAGCACCGCCACCACGACCCCGAGCAGGCGCAGCGGGTTCCACGTCATGGCGACGCCGAGCGCGGCGGCGATCAGGACGACCACGACGGCCTGGAGCACCGCCTTCACCCCGGCGGCGAAGGCCTTGCCGGTGACCAGGGCGGCCCGCGGGGTCGGGGTGACCAGGAGCTTGGTGAGGACGCCGGAGTCCCGCTCCCAGATGATCATGATGCCGTAGAAGATCGCGATGAACATCGCGGACTGGGCGATGATGCCCGGCGCGAGGTAGTCCAGGTACGGGATCCCGCCGGTCGGGATGGCCTTCAGGCGGGTGAAGGTCTCGCCGAAGATCAGCAGCCAGAGCGCGGGCTGGACCGCCCGGGTGTAGAGCTCGGTGCGGTCGTGGCGCAGCTTCTGCAGCTCGACCGCGCACATCGCGACCACCCGGGCCGGCACCAGGCGCCAGCCGGTGCGGGCGCGCGGGGGCACGAGCAGCAGGCCGAGGTCGGGGCCGGCGGGGGACGGTCCTGCGGGTTCAGCCGACGCGGCCGGCTGTGCGGCGGGTACGACGGACATCGCTGAAGTCTCCTTCCGCGTTCTCGGAGCCGGTGAGGTCGCGGCCCGCGAAGTGGCGGAACACGTCGTCGAGGGTGGGGGCGGGCTGTGCCGGGTCCTGCTCGCGGACCTGGGCCTTGAGCTCGTCCGGGGTGCCGAGGGCGCGGATGCGGCCGCGGTCCATGAGGGCGATGCGGTCGCAGTGGCGCTCCGCCTCGTCCATGTAGTGGGTGGTGACCAGGACGGTCATGCCGGTGGCGCGGCGAACGGTGTCGACCCGGTCCCACACGCCGGTGCGGGCGATCGGGTCCAGGCCGATCGTCGGCTCGTCCAGGACGAGCAGGCGCGGGGCGCTGACCAGGGCCTGGGCGAGTTCCAGGCGGCGTACCATGCCGCCGGAGTAGGTGCCGGCCATGCGGTCCGCGGCGTCGGTGAGGTCGACGGCGGCCAGCGCCTGGGCGACCCGCGCGGCGCGCTCGGAGCGCGGCACGTCGAAGACGCGGGCGAACAGGGCGACGTTCTCCCGCCCGGTCAGCCCCGACTCGGCGGACAGCTGCTGCGGCACGTAGCCGAGCGTGCGGCGCACCTCCATGCGCCGCTTGGCCGCGTCGTTGCCGAAGACCCGCACCATGCCCGCGCTCACCGGGAGCAGGGTGGTGATCGCGCGGATCGTCGTGGTCTTGCCCGCGCCGTTGGGGCCGAGCAGGCCGAACACCTCGCCAGTGCGCACGGTGAGGTCGATGCCGTCGACGGCCTTGGTCGCGTGGGCCTTTCCCCGACCGTGGTGGAACGTGTACTCCAGGCCGCGGCACACGACCGCCTCGTCCTCCGGGGTGGTCATCGCCCGTCCTCCCCCGGCAGGGTGCGCAGGCCCTCCGCGACGCCGCGCAGGGCCGGCAGCGCGGCGGCCAGCGCCGCCCGGTCCGCGGCGGGCAGGCCCGCCACCAGGTGCTCCATGAGCTCGGTGCGGCGGGCGCGCCAGGCGGCGAGGCGTTCGACGGCCTCGTCGGTCACGTACAGCAGCGCGGCGCGGCGGTCGGCCGGGTCGACGTCGCGGCGCAGGAGGCCCAGGCCGACGAGCTGGTTGACCAGCGTCGAGACCGAGTTGCCGGCCAGGCCGAGCTCCTTGGCGGCGTCGGACACCCGCGTTCCGGGGGCGTGGGTGACCAGGCGCAGCAGTTCGACCTGGGCGCCGCGCAGGCGCGGTTCGGTGAGGCCGTCGCGCAGGCGGCGGCGGACCATGCGCTGGATGCCGACGAGGAGGGTGGAGAACTCGTCGGCCAGCGCGGTGTCGAGGGGGTCGAGGGGCCCGGCCTCCAGTGGTTCCAGGGCTTCCGCACTCATGTCTCCATATTAGCTCTCAATAAGAGCTATCTGTCGAGAGTGCGGCTCACATTCAGCTCCCGCAGGTGCCGTCCGTGGCGGACAGGGCTCCGGTCAGGAGGTAGGCGTTGACGGCGGCCCGGGCGCACGGGCTGTAGCCATTCAGGTAGACGGTGTGTACGCGGCCGGGGACGGTCAGCAGGCGGGAGGCGCGCAGCTTGGCGTGCATGCCGAGGGCGCCGTCGTACGGGGTGTGGGTGTCGCCGGTGCTCTGGACCAGCAGCGCGGGAACGCTGTTGTCGACCGCCACCGGCTCCTCGCGCGGTGCGTGCTTCCAGAAGGCGCACGGGGTCGGGCCGTTGTACACCGGGCCGAAGACCGGCTGCGCGGCGCGCGAGCGGGCGACGGCGTCCCGGTACCAGTCGGCGCCGCGCGGCATCGCGACGTCGTCACAGAGGATGCCGATCGTGGCGGCGAGGTCGCGGTCGGCGCCGGTGCCGCGCGCGTCGAGGACGGCGGTCAGCAGGTCGTGCAGGACCGGGGTGACGGCGACCGGCTTGCCGTCGGCCGCGTCGAGCAGTTGGCGCAGGACGCTCGCGTAGTCGACGCTGTCCCGGTCGTCCGACTGGCAGACCGCGAGGAGGAACGGCAGGACGTAGCCGTCGAGTTGGCGCCCGTCGACGCGGATCGGGGCCGCTTCCGCCCGCCGGACCAGGCCCTCGACGGTCGCGCGGACGGCGGCCGGGGTGGCGCCCAGGCCGTACTCGCCGTGGCGGGGCGCGGCCCACGCGGCGAAGTCGTCGAGGGCGCGCTCGTTGGCGGGACCCATGTCCTGGAACATGCGGATGCCGTACCGGGCCGGGTCGGGCACGCTGTCGAGGACGAGGCGGTCGACGCGGCCGGGGAACACCTGCGCGTACGCGGCGGCGAGCAGCGACCCGGCGGACTGCCCGAACCACGAAGCCCGCCGCTCTCCGAGGACGCTGCGCACCACGTCCGCGTCCCGCGCGGTGTTGCGGGTGGTGAGGTACGGGAGCAGGTCGGGGTACGTGTCCTGGCAGGCGTCGGCGTCCTTCTTCGCGAGGCGCCAACTCTCCTCGAATCCCTGCTGGTCGGCCCCGACCGAGCGCAGCCAGCTCCCCCGGTCGAGGCCGCAATCGAGCCCTTCGCTCGCGCCGACGCCCCGCGGGTCCATGCCGACGACGTCGTAGGCCGCCGCCACGTCGGGCGTCATCTGCGCCCGCACGGCGGCGGGCATGTCCAGCCCACGGCCGCCGGGGCCGCCGGGGTTGGTGAGCAGGATGCCGCGGCGTTTGGCGGGGTCGGTGGACTTGAGCCGGGAGATCGCGAGGTCGAGGGTGCGGCCGTACGGGTCGCCGTAGTCGAGCGGGACCTTGAGCGTCGCGCATTCGGTTCCGGTGGCGGCGAGTCGAGGGTCCGCACAGGCCGCCCAGACGACCGGCTGACGGCGGAAGCGGTCGGACCCGTCACCTGCTGCCGCGGCAGCGGGACCGGCCGTCGCGAGGACGGTGACCGTGGACAGGGCGAGGGCGCCGAACGCCATGGCGGGCTTCATGATGGAACCATAACTACCGCCAGCAGTAAGCCAGTTAGCCCTGAAGGAGGAGTTCGGCGCCGGACACCTCCTCCTTCGGGCTCATACCCCGGCCACGGCGGCGTACCCGGAGGGCTCCCACCACTCCGGTGCGCTCCGGGGCCTAACCGGGCTCGGCCCGGTGGGCGTCCAGTGCCCGGCCCGCCTGGTGTGCCGTCAGCAGGCCGCGGTCGTGGAGCCAGCGGATGGTGTCCGTCATCGTTTCGGCCGTCGGGCGTGGGGTCAGGCCTCCGGTGCTCGCGGACGCGGCTACCGGGCGGGCGTGGGCGCAGGTGTAGATGGCGCCGTACTCGGCCGGGATGTGCCAGGGCCACAGGCGTTGGGCGGCCGTCGCGAGGGCGCCGACGGGGAGCATCGGGGCGGCCGGGAGGTGGAGGGCGGGCAGGGAGCGGCCGGTGACCTCGCGCAGGGTGCGCAGGTAGGTGCGGGTAGGGACGTGGCGGCCGGGGGCGAAGTGGCGGTTGGCGACGGGGGCTTCGGCGATCGGGTGGGTGGTGAGCAGGTCGGCGTGCAGGCGGGCGGTGTCGCGGACGTCGCCGACCGGGAAGCCGCCGAGCGGCCACAGGGGCATCAGGCCGCGCAGGGTGTTGCGCAGCCGGGTGTTCTGGTCGCCCGGCCCGGGGTCGTGCGGGCCGAGGAGCGCGGGCGGGTAGGTGATGAGGACGGGGGCGCCGTCGGCCTGGTGGCGGCGGGCGATGCGTTCGGCGGCGGCCTTGCTGGCCATGTAGGCCTCGCGCGGCCGGCCGACGGGTGTGTCCGCGTGCAGCGGGCCGGGCCCGGCGGGCAGGAGGGCGACGACGCTGGAGACGTGGACGATGCGGGCGGCGCCGGCCCTGCGCGCGGCACCGAGGACGAGCTCGGTGCCGCGCGCGTTGGTGGCGCGCATGGCCGCGTGGTGGCGGCTGTCGAAGGAGTAGACGGATGCGGCGTGCAGGACGGCGTCGGCGCCCGCGACCGCCCGGCGGACGTCGCGCTCGACGGTGACGTCGCCCGCCACCACGCCGACGGCGGACGGGTCGACGGCGAGCGCCGCCAGGCCGCGCTCGGCGGTGCCCGGGTCGCGGGCGAGGATCCGCACCCGGTGGCCGCGGCGGACGAGCTCCGCGACGGAATGGACGCCGACGAACCCGGTGCCGCCGGTCACGCACACCAACATCCCGGTCTCCTCAGCTCGTCCGGTGGAAGCCGCCGCCGTAGAACAGCAGCGCCCGTTCGTCGGGGGCCCGGTCGGTCGCGAGCACCTCGCCGAGGAAGATGGAGTGGTCGCCGCCCTCGTAGACCTCGGCGAGCTTGCACTCCAGCCAGGCGAGCGAGCCGGCCAGCAGCGGCGCGCCCGTGAACGGGCCGGGACGCCAGTCGACCTCGCGGAACTGGGCGGCCCCGAGCGGGCGGGCCCGGTCGGCGAAGTACCGGGCCAGGGCCTCCTGTTCGGCGCTCAGCACGGAGACCGCGAAGGAGCGGACGGCGGTGATGGCCTCGTGCATGACCGCCGTGCGGGACACGCAGCACAGGACCATCGGCGGCTCCAGCGACACCGAGGTGAAGGAGTTCGCGGTCATCCCGTGCACGCTGCCGCCGCCCGTGGTGAGGACGGTGACGCCGGTCGCGAAGCCGGACATGGTGGCGCGCAGGTCCGCGCCGGCCCCGATCACCGCGGCCGTCCCGCGCCGGCCGAGCCGACCGGGCCCACCGGCCCGGCCGGCCGCAGCGGGTCGGCGTACGGGGCGAGGGCCAGGCGCAGCTCCGGCGGCACCAGGGCGGGGACGGTGTTCGTGTTGGGGCCGCGCATGCAGGCGATCCGCTGCCGGCCGCGGGCGACGAGGAGTTCCTCGACGCCGGCCAGGCGCACGTACTCGAAGCCGAACTGGAGCTGGGTCTGGGTGACCTCCTCCAGCCGCATGCGGACGGAGAGTTCGTCGAAGGCGGTGATCTCGGCGAAGAACTCGCAGTCGACCTTCAGCGTGAACAGCTTGAGGTCGCCCTGGAGTTCGGCGAGCACTCCGGGAGCCTTCTCCTTGAGGAACATCTCCCGGCAACGTCCCTGCCAGCGCAGGTAGTTGACGTAGTAGACGTTGCCGACGAGGTTGGTCTCCTCGAAGCCGACGGTGTGCCGGATCTCGTAGTAGGCGGCGGACATCACTCCCCCTTCCCGGTGAGGACGGCGAGGACGACGGGTTCGTCGCGGTCGGTGACGGTGGTCGCCCAGGTGGCGATCGTCGCGTCGCCGGCCGACAGCACCACCCAGCCGGAGCCCTCGATCCGGTCGAGCGTGAGGGCCTGGCCGGTGGCGGCGGACTTGCGCAGGCACTCCAGGGCGCACCACACCCGGGTGGCGGCGAGGTCCGGCGGGCAGCCGGCCTCGGCCACCAGCAGTTCGCGCAGCGGGAGTTGGGCCTCGCCGAGCAGTGCGGCCCAGTCCGCCTCGGTGCGCGGCCGGACCGTCTCGACGTCGCACGCGAGCCGCGTGCCGTCGTCGCCGACCACCGCCAGGGTCAGCCCTCCGCTGTGCGAGGCGGATACCGCATGGCCGTACAACTCCGGTTTGCCGTCCGGCCGGTGGCGCAGCTCGGCCGGTGCGCCGAGCGCCCGGGAGACGGCGGCGGCGGTGCGGGTGCGCCGGTCCGGCTCGTCCCCGGCGGCCTCGACGACGACGGCGCGGCTGCCGCCGAGCACGGTCTCCAGCCTGCGTTCGAGGTAGGAGCCGAGCATGGCGGGCACCCAGGGTCCGGCGCCGTCGCGTTTGCGGACGGCGACCAGGGTCAGGCCCTCCCAGCGTTCGACCACCCGGCCGTCCGGGGTGCGGACGTCGAGGTCGTAGACGTAGGTGTCGCCGTCCTGGCTGCGTTCGCGGGCGTCGAGGACGACGAACTCGGTGTCCTGGTCGGCGGGTTCGGCGAGCCAGAGGCGTTCGATGCCGCGCGGCAGCAGGGTGGCGTCGGGGACGCAGCACTGGAGGGCGTGCATCATCGTGTCGCGGGTGCCGGGGTCGGCGAGGACGTGGTCCTGCGGGAGGTAGGCCGCGAACCAGGGGGCGGGCGTGGTGGTGGAGACCTCGGCGACGGCGTTCCGGGCGCTCGCGCGGCGGTAGTCCAGGAGGCGCTGGAAGCGTTTGCCCTGGAACAGGACGCTGCCGTAGAGCTCGGTGACCGGGTCGACGGGGACGGTGGGCAGGTCGAAGGCGGCGGAGCGCGGGCCGCCCGGGACGGCGGGCCGGGGGTAGCGCAGGCGGGCGCGGAAGTGGTCGGCGGCGAAGCCGGTGTCGGCGGTGCGCAGGACGACGTCGACGGTGCCGGTGTCCTGGACGAGGGCGGCGACGCGCAGTGTGGTGGAGCCGCCGGGGCGCACGGCGATGGGCCGCAGGAACTCGACGTCTTCCAGCACCGGCGGTCCCGCGTGCCCGCTGACGGCGCCCGCGACCTGGGCCATCGCCTCCATGCCGAGGACGGCGGGGAAGAGGAGGTCGCCGTCGAGCTGGTGGTCGAGGAGGTACGGGTCGCTGCCCTCGGTGAGGTCGGCCTCGGTGACGAGCTCGACGCCCGGGTAGTGCGCGAGGACGCGCTCGACGAAGCGGCCGAGCGGCAGTTCGGGCCGGTCGAGGGCGAGGGTGGGCAGCCCGGCGGCGCGTCCGCTGACGACGACGGCGGGCCCGGCGGCCGGGTCGGCGAGCAGTTCGCGCAGGACGCGGATGCCCTCGTCGGTGGAGATCGGGGTGATGCCCTCGCGCATCAGCGACTCGACGACGCCGAGGCGTTCGCCCATGCCGGCGCCGGACCACACGGACCACTCGATCGCGAGGGCGCGGGCGCGCGGGTGCCGCTCGCCGAAGCGCAGGGTGAGTTCGGTCATCCAGTCGTTGGCGGTGGCGTAGTGCGCCTCTCCGCGCAGGCCGGCGCGGCCGATGATGGAGCCGAAGGTGATCAGGAGCTTGAGGCGCTCGGGCGTGACGGCGGCCAGGACGGCGGCCAGGCCGCCGGTCTTCGGGGCGAGGGTGCGGCGGAAGTCGTCGGCGGTCAGGGCGGTGAGGGCGGCGGGCTCGTTGCGGCCGGCGCCGTGCAGGACGGCGGTGACCGGGCCGAGGGCGCGCTCCAGGCGTTCGACGGCGGCGGCGACCTGAGCGGCGTCGGTGACGTCGGCGCGCTCGTAGTGCAGGCGCAGGCCGGCGGCGGTCATCCGGGCGAGGTTGGCGGCGAGTTCGGGGTCGGTGGCGGGGTCGGCGCGGCCGACGAGGGCGAGGGCGGCGCCGGAGTCCCGGGCCATGGCCAGGGCGCACTCGGCGGTGATGCCCTTGCCGCCGCCGGTGACGAGCAGGACGTCGTCGCCGTCGAGCGGGGACGTCAGGGGCCCGGCCGGGGCCGTCAGCGGGCGCAGCACGGGCACCGTCCTGGTGCCGTCGGGCCGGTAGCGGACCTCGCTGAAGCCGGTGGTGGCGGCGGCCTCCGCGACGACCAGGGGAACGGCCTCCGGCGCGAGGGGGTCGGCGAGTTCGACGACGGTGGTGGGGACGGACGGGTGCTCCAGGTGGAGCGTCTTGGCGAGGCCGGTCGCGCCGAGGCGGTGCTGGACGACGACCAGACGGGTGCCGGGCGGGGCAGTGGCGGCGGCGCGGCCCGCGGCGAGGAACAGGTCGGCGTCGTCGGGGCGCGCCTCGGCGGGCAGGCACAGCAGCACGCCGTCGCCGATGCCGGCCCCGGCGAGGGCGGCGCGCAGCGGCTCGGCGAGCGGGTGTCCCGGCGTGCCGAAGGCCGTCCAGCGGCCGGTCGCCCCCGTGGCGGCGGTCGCGGGCAGCGGCGCTTCGACGTGCTCGACGGCGAACGGGCGGACCCACGGCGCGACGCCCGCGACCTCGGCCGTCGGCGCGGCGCCGTCCTCGGCGGTGCGCGCCAGTCCGTCGATGAGGTCGGCGAGTTCGCCGAGGCGGACGGTCGCGTAGCCGGTGGTGGCCTCCAGGGCGGGCAGGCCGAGCGCGCGGGTGACGTCGTTGACGATCTGGCCGACCGTGATCGAGCTGAGGTGCAGGTCGTCCATCGGGTGGGTCGAGGAGGTGACGGACTCCAGCGGCAGCTCGACGCGGTCGGCGGCGAGGCGGCGCAGGAGGTCAAGCGTCGACTCCCCGGTGGCCTCGACCGGAGCGGCCTCGACGGCCGTCTTCGTCGGCGCGAGCAGGGCGGCGTCGATGGCCGGGGCGGACTCGCAGGGGCTGGCGAGGAACGTCATGGCGCCGTCCTCGGGCAGCGCGCGGATGAGCCGCCCGGCGAACAGGGCCTCGGTCCGGACGGGCGCGCCGAGCACGTGGGCGGCGGCGACGACGCGCAGCAGCGGGCCGAGGGACGGGCTGTCGGTGTCGACGGCGAGGACCGGCCGGTCCGGTGCGATCTCGGCGAGCAGGCCGGACAGCACCCGGCCGGGGCCGACCTCGACGACCTGGTCGGCGCCGGCCGCGGCGACGGCGGCGGCCTCGTGGAAGCGCACCGGCAGGGACACCTGGTCGCACAGCAGCGTCCGCAGGTCGGCGTCCGGGTCGAGCAGGGCGCCGGTGACGGTCGAGGCGTGCGGGCGGACGGGCCGGGCGAAGTCGACGTCGCGCAGCCGCTCGGCCATCACACGGGCGGCGGGGGCCACCAGCGGGGAATGGAAGGCGTGCGAGACGTTGAGCCGGGTCGCGGTGACGCCCTCGGCCGCGGCCCGCCGGCAGGCCTCCTCGACGGCGGCGGCCGGACCGGAGACGACCGTCTGCCGGGGGCCGTTGTAGCCGGCGACGACGACGTCGAGGCCCGCGGACAGGCGCGCCACGTCCTCCGGCGTGGCGGCGAGTCCGGCCATCGCGCCGCCGCCCCGGCTCGCCTCGGCCATCACCTGGCCGCGCACGGTGGCCAGGCGCAGCACCTGCTCCTCGGTGAGCGCGCCGGCCCAGTGCAGCGCGGTGAGTTCGCCGAGGCTGTGGCCGACGGCGGTGGCGGCGCGGACGCCGAGCCCGTCGAGGACGCGCAGCGCGGCGAGCGAGCCGGCGACGATGCGGGGCTGGGCGACGCGGGTGTCGACGTGGTCGGCGCCCCGCGGCAGCCCGGCCAGGCGGTGGACCTCGTCGGCGGCGGCGAATCGGCGGCGCAGCGCGCCGACGGCGCCGCGGCCGGAGCCCTGGCCGGGGAAGAGGTAGGCGATCCGCGGCGGGGTGCCGGTGGAGGCACCGAGGAAGACGCCTTCGCCGGGCAGGAACCTCACGCCGGCGCCCGCGTCCTCGGCACCCGCGTCCGAGAGCAGCGCCACCAGCCGCTCCAGTGCGCGGACGGCGTCGTCCGGCGAGGTCACGACGAGCGCCGCCCGCGCCCTCGCCCCGGTCAGGCGCGCGGCCGATCCGGCGGCCAGGTCGGCGAGTTCGGCCTGGGCCAGCTTGGGGACGATGCCGAGCAGGCGCTGCGCCTCCTCGCGCAGGCCGGCGCGGTCGCGGGCGTCCAGGAGCAGCAGCTCGGCGTCCTGACGGCCGGCCACCAGGCGCCCGGTGTCGGCGTCGACGGCGGTGCGGCGGCGGGCGCCGGGGACGGCGGCCACCGCGATGTGGGTGTTGATGCCGCCGAAGCCCATCGCCGAGACGCCCGCCCGGACCGGCTGGTCCTCGGGCCACAGCTCGGCGGCGCCCGGCACGTACAGCGCGGCGCCGTCGCCGAGCAGGCCCGGGTGCGGGTCGTGGTGGCCGGTGCCCGGCGGGATCACCTGGTGGTGCACCGCGAGCGCGGCCTTGATCAGGCCCGCGACGCCGGCGGCGGCCTTGGTGTGCCCGAAGTTGCCCTTCACGGTGCCGAGCGCGGCCGGGCGGGCCCCGGGGGCGGCGGCGCGGCGGGCGGAGGACAGTGCCTCGATCTCGGTGGCGTCGCCGAGGGCCGTGCCGGTGCCGTGTCCCTCGAAGTAGGAGACGGTCTCGACGCCGTACCCCGCCTGCTCGTAGGCGCGGGCGATGGCGAGCCGGTGGCCGCCCGCCTCGGGGCGGGTGATGCCGCCCTTGCCGTCCGAGGAGACGCCCCAACCGGCGATCGTCGCGTAGATGCGGCGGCCGGCCGCGAGCGCGTCGTCCTCGCGCATCAGCACGAGCATGCCGGAGCCCTCGCCGGGCCAGAAGCCGTTGGAGTCGCGGTCGTAGACCTTCATCTCGCCGGTGGCCAGCGCGCCCGTCTTGGCGAAGCCGATCACCTCGAACGGGTCGATGGACAGGTCGACGCCCCCCGCGAGCGCCACGTCGAGATCGCCGTCGGCGAGCGACCGGGCGGCGGTGATGACGGACAGCAGCGACGAGGAGCAGGCGCCGTCCACGGTGTACCCGCCGCCGCGCAGGTCGAAGTGGTTGCAGATCCGGCCCGCGATGGTGTTCGCCAGGCCGCCCGCGAGGGAATCCTCGTCGATCGCCGGGAAAGGCGCCTTGTAGGCCGGTTCCAATTCCGCCAGGAACTCGGCGGCGGCCTCCTCGGACCAGCCTTTTCCGGTGAGCGCCGCGGCGACCGTCCGGCGCACGTAGGGCCAGCGCAGGCGCATGATGTTGGCCCGCGAGAATTCCCCGGTGAGGCTGTTTCCGACGACGACCCCGGTGGACTCGACGGGAAGTCCCTCCCCTCCCGGGAATCCCGCGTCGGCCAGTGCCCGGGCGGCCGTGTCGAGGGCCAGCCAGTGCGTCAGGTCCGTCGAGCGGTAGGTGCTCCCGGCGACGCTGTAGGCCACCCGGTCGAACGTGAAATCGCGGAGCACCGCGGCCTTGCTCGCGTAGAAACGGTCCGGCGCGGTCCGGTCGGCCGACCAGTAGTCGGCGTGGTTCATCCGCTCGTCCGGCAGTCGCCGAAATGCCCGGCGCCCGCCCAGGACGTTCTCCCAGAGTTCGTTCGGGGAATTCGCGTCCGGGTACCTGAGCCCGATTCCCACGATGGCGACCCGCTGGCTGCTCACGTATTCACCGCCCCTTGGATCCGAATTGACGACCCGCCACCCCGCACCGGGAACGGCACGCCGTATCCGAATCAAGGCTGCCCGGCCGGGGCCCGGGTGTCTACTTCGAGCGTGCTTTGCGCCAGCCCCGGGAGGGGTTTATTGCATAACAGCGTCATCCCTGCTTTGCATAACGGCGTCATCGGATTCGGCGGCCGACGGGGCTTTTCGGCCAACTTCGCGACGGCCCCCGGAGTAGTCCGTTCGGGTGAACTGCGCGCTCCCGCTGACCTGCCCGCGGCCCGGCCGTGATGATCTCTGTCCGGCACACCGCCGGCACGCCACCCGGCACCCACGCCCACGGACAGGGGACGCGCGTGAAGTACATCGAGGTCGAGCAGAAGTACCGCCTCCTCGGCCCGCCGGACGACCTGCGGGCCACCCTCGCCGGGCGCGGTGGCAAGCCGGGCGAACCGTCCCGGCAGGTCGACACCTACTACAACTCCCCCCACCGGGACTTCCTCGCCGGCGAGGTGGTCTCCGAGTGGCTGCGGATCCGCGAGGGGGACGACGGGGCCTCGGTCAACTTCAAGCTGTTCCACCCGGTCGAGGCGCCGGTGAAGACCCACTGCGACGAGTACGAGAGCGCCGTCGAGGACGCCGAGGCCGTCCGCCGGATCCTGGCCGCGCTCGGCTTCACCCGGCTCACCGTGGTCGACAAGGTCCGCGAGGAGTGGACCGCCGACGGGATCGCCGTCGCCTTCGACACCGTGGCCGGGCTCGGCGACTTCGTCGAGTTCGAGTTCAAGGGCGAGGCGGGCGGCGTCGCCGAAGCCACCGAACGGATCGAGGAGTTCATCGCGGACCTCGGCGTGCGCCTCGGCGACCGCATCCACCTCGGGTACCCGCACATGACCCTCGGCCTGGGCTGAGCAGCGGCAGGCGGTCGATCGAGCACGACGGCCCCGGACACGGCGAAGCCCCCGTCCACCCGGGCGGGGGAGCGCCGGGCGGGCGGGGGCTTCCGTCAGTGGCGGATCAGAGGGACAGGGGGACCGTCCCGGCCGCCAGCCGGCGGGCGGCGGTGAGGGACGTCCAGGCGGTCAGTTCGATCAACCGGGCGTCGCTCGGGGCGGTTTGACGGGCGGCGGCCACGACGGCGTCGTCCACCTGGTAGGCGGCCTTCGCCGTCAGGAGGGCGAGCCGCCCGGCCGCCCGGTGCTCCGGGGGCAGGGACGAGAGCGGCGGTTCGAGCCAGGCCCGGCTCAGGCCGGGCGGGGTGCCGTCCCACGCGGCCAGTTCGGCGGTGACGAGTGCGCGGACGGGGGCCGGGACCGCCCGTTCCCCGCCCTCGTCGACGGCCGCCGCCGCCCGCGCGAAGGCGCCCGCGATGCTCGGGGTACCGGCCGCCCACAGCAGGTCCTCGGGCAGCCGGGCCGCGGGGAGCAGGTCGAGCGAACCCCCCGGTGAGGGGGCCGCGTTAGCGCTCTGCCGGGCCAGCCGGCCGAGCAGTGCCCGCGCCGCCCGGCGGGCCGCCGGCGGGGCCTTGGGCGGCATCGGGCTGTCGCCGAGGAACAGGCTCACCATCCGGTTGAGGTAGTGGAAGGTGGCGGCCACCCCCACCAACTCCGGTGCCAGCGCGGGCGGGAAGGGCTCCAGCGGGCCCTCCCCCACGGACCCGCCGAGGGCCTCGATCGCCGTCGTGTGCACCTCGACGCAGTACGGGCACGCGTTGGCCCGGGAGACGGCCGCGGCCACCGCCTCCTTCTGCGCCCGGTCCGCCCGGCCCGCGGCGACGAGCGTCTCGCGCAGCATCATCCACGCCGCCGCCAGCACCGCCGGGGCCGGCGCGTGCAGGGCGACGGGCGGTGCGAGCATCCCGAACTCCCGCTCCACCTCGGCGTAGACGCGCGCCACCGGGGCCCCCGCCCGCGCGGGGCGGACGGGGGCGACGTGGCGGACCTGGCCGAGGGAGCCCCTCAGCGCGGTGCGCAACAGTGGTCCTGCCATGGCTACTCGCCCAGCAGGCCGGGCAGCTGGGGCTTCACCCCGCGCCGTCCGGCGGTCTCGCCGCCGGGGCCGGGCGCGCCGTACTCGACGTCCACGCCGCGTTCCCGGGCGGCCCGCACGATGCCCGGGACCGCGCGCTCGGCGAGGGCCGAGATCGTGAGCGCCGGGTTCACCGTCAGGGCGGCCGGGACGGCGGAGCCGTCGGTCACGAAGATGCCGGGGTGGCCGCGGAGTTCGTGCCCGTCGTCGAGGGCGGAGGTCTCCGGGTCGTCGCCGATGCGGCAGGAGGCGAGCGGGTGCACGGTGTAGGCGCCGACCACGTCGTTGGTCCAGGGCATCACGCGGGCCAGGCCGTCGCGTTCGAGGATGTCCTTCACGGCGGCGTCGGACTCGGCCCAGCCGCGCAGGGTGCTCTCGGTGGGCACGTAGCCGATCGGCCCGCGTCCGAGCATCTGCTGGGAGATGCGGACGGCGTTGCCGGTGGGCGGCGGCGGGCCGAAGACGCCCTCGTTGTCGTCCTCGACCATGGTGAAGATGGTCAGCCAGGACTGCCACTGCCGGACGAGCTCCTTCTTCTCCCGGCCGAACCAGCTGGGGCCGGTGGCGTCCGGCACCTGGGCGAGGATGGTGCCGAAGCCCGGCGGGAAGTAGAGCTGTTCGAGCGAGTAGCGGGAGCCCACCGGCCTGGACCCGTCGAGGGCGTCCCAGCTGGCGACGACCGGGCCCTTGCCGATCTGGTTGGCGCCGTAGGCGGCGAGGCCCTCGCCGCGGCCGAGGCCGAGCAGGTCGCGGGCCTTGTCCTCGTCGACGACGGCGGTGTTGAGGCGCTCGCCGTTGCCGGAGAAGTAGCGGCCCACGGCGTGCGGCATCCGGCCGAGGTCCGCCTCGGAGCGCTGGAGGATGACGGGGGTGGCGCCGGCGCCCGCCGCGAGGACGACAATCTTCGCGTCGATGACGCCGCTCTCGTGGTGGACGCGGTAGTCGACGTCGTCGATGACGTTGTAGTGGACGCGGTAGCCGCCGTCCTCGGTGCGGGTGAGCTTCTGGACCTCGTGCAGCGGCCGGATCTCGGCGCCGTGGGCGAGCGCGGCGGGCAGGTAGTTGAGCAGCAGGGAGCGCTTCGCGTCGAAGCGGCAGCCGGCCATCATCCAGTTGCAGTTGGTGCACTTCGCGCGGTCGATGGCGGCGGGCACCGGGTTCGCGGTGCGGCCGGCGTGCGCGCAGGCGGCGGCGAACAGGCCGCCCGCGTAGGTGACGTCGTTCCAGTCCTGCTGGGTGATCGGCAGCGCCTCGGCGACGCGGTCGTACCACGGGTCGAGGGCCTCGCGGCTGACGGCCTTCGGCCACAGCCGCGCGCCGGTGGCGTTGACGCGGTCGAAGACGAAGCGCGGGGCGCGCGGCATCGCGGCGAAGTAGACGACGCTGCCGCCGCCGACGCAGTTGCCGCCGAGCAGGCTCATCCCGTCGCCGACGACGAAGTCGAAGATCCGGGTGTAGGAGGAGCCGAGCAGGAAGTCGTGCTCGAAGTCGCCGGCCGTCAGCCAGGGGCCGCGCTCCAGGACGGTGACCTTCGCACCGCCCGCGGCCAGGTGGTACGCCGCGATCGCGCCGCCGAAACCGCTGCCGACTATGAGGACGTCGGTCTTCTCCGTGGAGGTCATGCCGGGCTCCCTGTCGCCGTCGTGTCCGGGTGGATCTCGGCCAGCGGGCGGCCGTAGGAGAAGTCGGGGAACCGCCACAGGGCGTCCTCGCCCGGGTCGAAGAAGCCCATCGCGAGGAGGCCCGGGTGGCCGGCCGCCATGGCGTCGGTGGTGTGCAGGTGGGCCGCGGTGTCGAAGGCCATGTTGCTGAAGAGGGTCAGCAGCACCCACAGCTCCTTCTCGGGGTGCCGGGGCGACGTCAGCTCCCGGGCCAGCGCCGTGCGGTCGTCGAAGGCGAGCGCGACGAACGGCGGGACGTCGTCGTCGAGCGCGAGCCCCCGCCCGGCCGCGAAGGCGCGGGCGTGGCGGTTGAGCGCCTCGGCGTAGTCGTCCAGGGCGGTGGAGATCCCGGTGGCGGGCGTCTCCAGGAGCTCGATCGCCCCGGCCGCCACGGCGCCGCCGCCGGCCGAGACCCCGGCCACCGCCCGGTCGTCGGGTGACCTCTTCTCGCCGGGGACGATGGTGTCCGCGAATGCCTCCAGGGTCATCGTTCGAGCCCGGTACTCATCCGATATGTCGGAGCGCACTGGCGTCTCCTCGGGTTCGTGGGTGGGAAAGCCGGGGGGCCGACACCGGTGCGCCCCGTTCGGAAACCGGAGCGCGGGCACCGCCACCCCCCGTTTCGCAGGCGCGACGGCAGTATCGTGCATGCGAACCACGCGCCCGCGCATCTTCGGCGTTGCTGCCCCGACGCTCCGTCAGTTGCGCGGACTTGCCGCGTACTTGCCATGTCCGCTTCTTCCGTGTTGCTGCCTCGGACGGCAATACGCCGGAGTAGGTATTCCGCCACTGGCCGAGGGCATGCCATGAATATGACGGGCTCTTGTTGCGCCTGACATGCACTGCTACGGTCTTCATTCATCACGGACGCGCAACTTCCGATCATGGCGGTCCCTGGGTGACCGAGACCGCCCGCCAACCCGCGGTGAAGAACCGCTGAACGTTCCCGGGCGGAGGGGGGTGGGTTGAACATGGGCACTGACGCTGCCGAGGGGGGGACCAGACGACCGCGGTTATTGCTGGTCAGGTCGGCGCCAGCGCATCACAACTGTCGAACCGAAAGCGGCTCCTAGAATCTGGGGTAGCAATGAAGCCGGCTATCGAACAGGCCGTGACTCGCGCCATCGAGACGATGCAGGAAAACATTGGTGAGATACTCACCATAGACGACATGGCGCGCGCCGCGATGTACAGCAAATTCCACTTCTCGCGAGAATTCCAGCGCGTCACGGGGGTGTCGCCCCGGCGGTTCCTCTCCGCGATCCGGATACAGGAGGCCAAACGTCTCCTGCTGGAAACGACGTTCACCGTCACCGAGATCAGCCACCACGTCGGGTACAACAGCGTCGGGACGTTCAGCTCCCGCTTCGCGGCCAGTGTCGGCATCTCCCCCACCATGTTCCGCCAACTCGGCGGCTACACCCCGGGGATCGGCGTCGAGGGCCACGCGGCCGACGAGACGTCCTCCGTACGGGGCGAAGTGCGCAGCGCCGTCGCCGGGTTACTCGGACAGGTGTTCCTCGGCCTCTTCCCCACCCGCATCCCCCAGGGCCGTCCGGCCGGCTGCGTCGTCCTCCCCGGCCCCGGGCGGTACCTGATCGACGGTGTTCCCCCCGGGACGTGGTACCTGCTGGCGCACTCGGTGCCCGCGGCCTTCGACGAGGTCCTGCTCGGCGAGCAGGAGGTGTTCGTCGGCTCGGTCGGGCCGATCGAGGTGCGCGCGGACGTCCCGGTGATCCCGGCCGACCTGGTGATGCGGCCCAAGCACACCGTCGACCCGCCGGTCCTGCTGGCCCTGATGGACGTCCGGACGGCCGCCGTGCGCGCCGGCCTGGCGCGAGCGGGCACCGGCTGACGGGCCTTCACGCGCCGTCGCCGGGCAGCGGACGGCGGGTGGGGCCGGCAGCCGACGGGACAGCCGCGCACGACAGAGGGGCCCACCGAGCACGATGGGCCCCTCGTCCGTCTTCCCGCGGTTACCCGGCGGGCCGTTCAGCCCCGGGCACGGTGCACCGTCATCGGCAGGCCGCCGCGCACGCGCAGCGACAGCATCGGCTCGGGCACCACGCGGTGCCCCGGCACCTTCGCGAGCCGCAGCTCGCGCACGAGGACGGCGATGGTGAACGTCGCCTCCAGCAGCCCGAGGTGGCTGCCCACGCAGAACCGCGGGCCCGCGCCGAACGGCAGGTAGGCGTAGCGCGGGCGCTCCGGGCCCGCGCCCTCCGGGCGGGGCCGGTCGGGGTCGAAGCGGTCCGGGTCGAACTGCTCGGGGGCGTCCCAGAACGCCGGGTGGCGGTGCAGGGTGTACGGGCAGATCAGGACGTCCGATCCGGCGGGCACGTGGTACCCGCCGATCTCGTCGTCGGCCTGGGCCTGCCGGGGCAGGATCCAGACCGGCGGGTAGAGGCGCATGACCTCCTCCACCACGCGGGAGGTGTACCGCAGCCGGTGCAGGTCCTCGTACTCCGGCGGGCGGTCGCCGAGGACCTCGACGGCCTCGGCGTGGAGCCGGTCGAACACCTCGGGGTGGCGGTCCACCAGGTAGAAGGTCCAGCCGAGGGTGCTCGCGGTGGTCTCGTGCCCGGCGAGGAGCAGGGTGACGATCTCGTCGCGCAGCCGCCGGCGCCCGACCGCGGGGTCGGGTTCGCCGTGGGCCGAGTCGATGATCAGCGACAGCGCGTCGTCTCCCTCGGCGCCACCGTCGCGGGCGTTCCGCTCGGCGACCAGCGTGTCGACGACGCGCTGGAGTTCGGCGCGCGCCCGGCGGAAGCGCCGCTGCGTGGGCAGCGGGATCCAGCCGGGCACGGCGCCGAGCGTCACCATGTCGAACATGGCCTGGTCCTGCACGGCCTCGAACTCGTGGCCGATCGACTCGAAGGCGCCGAGGTCGGTGTCGAGCAGGGTGCGGCCGAGCACGCCGAGGGTGAGTCCGGTGAGCTCCTGGACGAGGTCGACCGGCCGGCCGTCCTCGAAGGCCCGCAGGCGGGCGACGAGTTTGGCGGCCTCCTCGGCGACCGCGTCGGCCTGCCGGCTGATCCGCTTGTGCTGGAAGACCGGCTGGATCGCACGGCGCTGTTCGCGCCACAGCTCGCCCTCGCTGGTGAGCAGTCCGTCGCCGAGGGCCCGGCGGGCCTGGATCAGCCCGATGCCCTTGTGGTAGTTGGCGGCGTTGTCGGCCAGGACGTGCTTGGCGTGGTCGGGGTGGTTGAAGAAGTAGAGGGTCTTCGGACCGATGGAGATCCGGACCGCGTCCCCGTACTCGGTGGCGGCCGCCCGCATCAGGGCGAGGCGGTCGCCGGCGAGGCGGCGCAGCAGGGTGGGCGCCGCCCGGCGCGGAGGGCCGGGCGGCACCCGCCGGGAGGAAGCGGCGGTCACGCCGCGACCTTTCCGGCCACCGCGGTCTTGCCGGTCGCGCTCGTCCGCAGGAGGGTCGCCCGCGCCTCCTCCTGACCGCGGTCGCGGACGTGGACGTACCAGAGGTAGAGGCCGCGGATCAGGCAGGTGAGGGCGGTGGCGAAGAAGATGCCGTACGCGATGTGGGCGATCATGAACAGGGCGTAGATCAGCGCGACGCCGGCGCCGAACGCCATCTGGTTGGCGGGCTTCGACGGGGTGGTGCCGGGGTCGGTGATCATGTAGTTGGTGAAGAGGACGAAGGCGACGCCCGTCATCATCGCGAGCGCGCCCTGGATCGACGTGCCGAAGATCAGCCCGCGGAGCACGGCCTGGAGGGCGAAGGCGGAGAGCCAGCCGAGGATCAGCCACATCCGGCCGGTGAGCTTGGCGTTGAGGATGGTGCCGGACATCAGGATGCCGAGCACGATCAGCCAGCCGAACGGGGTGTTGACGTGCTCGGTGAAGTGGTACGGCGGGGCGATGCTGGCCCACGGGAAGAGCACGAGGATCGCGGCGATGCCGAAGTTCGACGGGTTCATGTAGTGCCGCAGCCGGCCGCGCACCGGCACCCGCAGCACCCACTTGGCGCTGACCGCGAAGACGACGCCGAACATCATCACGTAGACCCGGTCGTTGACGTAGGTCAGCATGTTGAGCGCGAGGCCGGTGATGTGCGAGGGGTAGAGGAACTCCAGCACCCCGGGCAGGCCGTTGCCGAGGAAGCGCGGGCGCCGGCCCTCGACCTTGGCGCCGACCAGCTCCAGCGCGATCTCGGTGGTGTAGGCGGTGGCGAGGGCGATCAGCGGCCACGTCCAGGGCTGTTCGAAGCCGAGCACGGTGTAGCCGAGGATGTTGAAGACCGTGATCGAGATCGCGAAGCGGCGCAGCGCGATGACGACCTTGGGCTCGTGCCGGGAGGCGGTGGCCGCCTTGCCGGTGGCCGCGGGCGCGGGGGGTGCGGGCGCGGGGGGTGCCGGCTGGGTCGTCGTGGGGGCCTTGTCTGCCATGTGCGTCACTTCTCCTTGGCCTGGCTGCCGAGTTGGAGCGAGTGCCATCCCGGGCTGAGCGTCACGGTCTGCTGGTGCACCTGGCCGTCGCGGTCGCGCCACTGGAGCTTGACCGGCATCGGGCCGGTGACGCCCTTGCCCAGGCCGATGTGCACGTAGTGGCTGCGCTTGCCGGAGTGGCCGCTGCCACCGTCGACGCGGTCGATGAGCTTGCGCCCGTCGGGGGTGGTGACCTCGACCTCGGCGCCGATCGCCGGGGATCCGGGGGCGGGCATCGGTCCGGCGGCGGCGGGGGTGTCGTAGGTGAGCCGCAGACCGAGGTAGGAGCCGGTGTCGGGGCTGTCGTTGCGGTAGAAGACCGGGGCGTCCCACTGGCGGGCCACCGCGAAGTCGAGTTTGCCGTCGCCGTAGGCGTCGCCGGTGGCGATGCCGCGGGTGGGCACGGGGACGGCGAGGCCGAGCCGGTCGGAGAGGTTGCTGTAGTGGCCGTCGGCGCCCTTCACGAAGAAGCGCAGGGTCTGGTCGCCGCCGATGTCGTCGCCGGCCTTGACGTTGGGCCACCACCACGGGTTGTCGAGCAGGGCGTCGTTGGCGGTCGCGAGCTCCTGCAGCTGCGGCCAGCGGTTGGTCTTGCCCTTGACGAAGCCGGTGGCCTGGACGATCGCGAGCTGCCCGCTGTTGTCGAAGTCGCCCATCTTGACGTCCCAGCCCCAGCCGGACCACGCGGTGCCGTCCTCGGCGCTGTGGTCGACGAACGGGGCGGTGCCGTTGGAGAGCTGGGCGCGCAGGTCGGCCTGGTCCCGCGCGGTGTTCATGAACTGGAAGTTGCTCTCCTCGATGCCGAAGGAGGTGGTGATGTTGCTGACGAACAGGTCGTAGAGGCCCTTCTTGCCGGACAGGTCGCCGAAGTCGACGCCCATGCCCTTGAAGGAGTCGTTGCCGAGGATCTTGGACTTCGGCGTGGAGCCGTCGCGCGGCCCGGTGACGAGGTCGAACCTCGGGTGGCCGGGGGTGGAGACGTTGTGCAGCAGGCGGTCGTTGCCGAAGTCGTTGGCGACGTACAGCTCGGGCAGCTGGTCGCCGTCGAGGTCGATCGAGCTGGAGGCGAGCGACCAGCCGTGCTTGGCCTCCGCGGGGAAGGCGTCGTCGGAGCACTGGAACGCGGCGGCGGGTTTGTCGGCCGCGTTGCCGCCGGTCCAGCGGCAGATGTACTTGCCGCCGCTGTTCTGGGCGTGGGACATCGAGTGGTTCATGACCACGCCGCCGCTGACCCGGTCGTCCAGGACGGGCCCGTCGGGGAAGTAGTTGCCGATGAAGAGGTCCTGGTGGCCGTCCCCGTCGAAGTCGGCGACGGTCGCGGTGTTGGTGTTCCACTGCGCGCCGGTGTATTTGCCGTCGGTCGCGTTGGGCCCGGGCACGAGCTCGACCGGCTCGAAGGCGTGCGCGTCGAGCGTGGTGGCGTCGGGCTTGGCGAGGAACAGGACCGGGGTGCGGCCCCAGTAGTAGACCAGCAGGTCGGTACGGCCGTCCTCGTTGAAGTCGCCCGCCACGCAGCCCATCGGCGCGATGTAGTCGTTCATCGGCAGCGGGGACGGGTCGAGCGCGAACGGCGCGTAGTGCGGGCCGTCGGAGCCCGGCACGGGTGTGACGTCGACCTGGTCGGTGCGGGTGTCGACCAGGCACAGGTCGCCGGACTTGCCGGTGCCGCGCAGGTCCGTCATGGTGATGGCCGCGCCGACCGAGGAGATCCAGGCGCGGATGTGCTCGTAGTCCTTGTTGACGGTGCGGATCGTCTGCTGCTTCGCCGCGGGCGGCAGCTCGATCGGCAGCGGCGTGAAGTGGAAGCGGCTCGCCATGGTGTCCTGCTCGGCGGCCGACGTCGTCGGCGGCAGCACCAGGAAGTAGCCGGCGACGATCGCCAGCACGGCGATGATGCCGGGCAGTTGCAGGCGGACCCGGCCAAGGAGGGTGGGCACCGGTCAGTTCCTTCCCGTGGTGGCGAACGCGTCGGCGATGGACCGGCGCCAGGTCTCGAAGGACGGCACCGGGCCGTTCGAGCGGCCGGTGGGGCGCAGGTCCTGGGTGACCTTGGCGGCCGCGGCGGCGGAGGTGCCGCAGAGCACCTCGGCCGCGAGCTCGGTGTGCGGGCCGAGCAGCCCCGCGTGGATGCGGGCCTCGCACGCGAACGCGGCGCCCTGGGCGACGATCGCCCGGTGCGCGCCGGCCCGCTCCCGGAAGTCCCGCAGCTCCGCCTCGTCCACGCCGCCCGCGTAGGCCGCGGCCAGGCCGGCGCCGCCGTACAGGTCGGAGTGCCGGGACTCGTGGAACCGCTCGATCAGCCCGGCGACGACGCCCGGGTCGGTGCCGCCGACGAACCACAGCGCCCGGCCGATCCCCTGGTCGATCGCCCGGTTCACGTACCCGGGCGAGTCGTCGGCCGGCCACGGGAACGCCCGCTCGCGGAACCGGCCGTGGACGTACCGGTCGGTCGCGAAGTACGCCTGGTGGAATCCGTAGCCGTCGAGCACGAGCCAGCGCAGCAGGGGGTCGAGGGCGGTGATGTCGGGCCAGCAGAAACGCGGCAGCCGCGCCATCGCCCAGCCGATTCCGACGTACACCATGTAGTGGTGGTCGGCCCCCCGCCCGGCGAGGAATCCCCCCACCCAGCCGCGGCCCTGCAGCGGCAGCCCGTCCAGCATGGCGAATCCCATGCCGGCCCCCTCGTAGGCGAAACCGCGGAATCGGTGCGGGACGTTTTCCAGCCGGTGCTCCGCCTCGGCGGGCGCACCGGACTCCACCGCGTACGCATAGCCTTCGAGGAAACGGCTCCCGACGGTTTCGAGGAGTTCCCTGGCCTCCGGCGACTTCTCGTGGAAACCCCGCTTGGCCAGCTTGGTCTCGGCGGTGTTCGGCGTCAGCACGCGCCGCCGTAATGTCCGCAACGGGCTTGGCACTCTGCTCTCCTTTCCGTGGTACGGAGATTGACGAGCCTTACCCTGGATAATTCCCGTTCCGGCGGACGGCCGCTTCTTCGCGAATGCTCTGGTCTTTCTTCCGGAATGCTCAGCCGGTGCCGCGGCCGGGATCCGGCGCGGCGAACCGCTTGCGCACGTTCGTGCGCCACGCCTCGTACGCCGGCGGGTCCGCGGGCGAGGCCGCGTCGGCGAACACCGCGCACTCGTCGCCGAGCGCCGCCGCGTCCGCGACCGACAGGCCGGTGAGCGCCTGCGAGGCCTCCTCGCCATGCGCGGGGACGAAGCCCGCGTACACCCGGGCCTTCGAGGCGAACACCGACCCCTGCGCCAGCTCCGCCCGGTGCTCGCCCGCCTCCTCGCCCAGCTCCGCCAGCTGCGCGGCGCCGCACCCGCCGGCGAACGTCGCCGCGAGACCCACCCCGCTCCACAGGTCGGCCTGCCGGTGCGGCGCGAACTTTCCTACGGCCGACGCCACTTGGCGGTGCTGCGCGCCGTGGATGAACCACAGTGCCCGCCCGATCCCCTGGTCCACCGCACGCGGGAAGTAGCCCGGCGCACCCTGCCAGGGGTAAGGGCTCGGCACCCGCTGCTCGTCCACCCAGCGCCGGGTGTGGAAGTACGCGAGGTCGAAGCCGTAGCCGTCGACGGCCAGCCAGCTCATCGTCGGGTGGTACGGCGTGCCGGACAGGTCCGGCAGCACCTTGGGCCACAACTGCCGCGGCAGGCGCGCCATCGCGAACCCGATCCCGATGTACGCGAGGAAGATGTGCGGCTGCCCGGCCCCGGTGAGGAGGTCCCGGGTGCGGTGCCCCCGGCCCATCGCGTCCAGGACGGTGAAGGCCATCGTCGCGCCCTCGAAGGCGAACCCGCGCTGCTCCGCGTCCACCAGGCGCAGCCGGTCCTCGACCTCGCGCGGCCCCCGCGCCTCGATTCCCCACTCGAACCCGCACACGACCGCCTGCGGCGCCGCCTCCAGACGGCGCGTCACCGGCGAGGCCGCCACGGGGAACCCGCGCCGGGCGAACGTCACCTCCGCCGGCGAGGGCGCCAGGACCAGTCGGCGCAGCGTTCCCAGGACCGTCGGCATGTTTCCCCTCCGCCCCCGCCGTCCGATACGGCGGCACGGTTACATGCTCGGCGGCGGGTCCCGCCTGGGGCATCTTCCGCGTTGCGCTGCAACGCGGTAACCGGTCCGTACCGTTTGAGCGAACGTCCTTTGCCTGAGGGGGCGTTGTGCCACCATGAGTGCCCCGACGGGGAGGCGGCGGTTTTCGGCCGTTCTCTGCGACGGTCCGTGCGCGCTTGTCGAGCTGGAGGCCAAAATTGATCGGGGGCTCGAATGACGGGGCGTGTCCGGTCTGCCACGGTCCGCAGGGCGGACGCGGGTTCTGCACCAGCTGCCGCTGGCGGCTGGAGGGCGAGGTGTTCCTCGGCGGGCCCACCCCGGACGACCTCCGCCGCGAGGAGGAGGCGCTCGCCGCGGCCCGCGCCGAGTGGGACGAGCAGGCGGCCGCCCTCGCCGCCGGCGACCCCGGACCGGCCGGCGAGCCGGGCCCCGCGTGGGACCGGCTGCTGGAGGAGCTCGTCGAACACCCGGACGCCGTCCTCTGGTTCGTCGAACTCACCGACGAACGCGTCGGGTTGATCCGGGCCGAGGCCGACCGCAACGGCATCCCGCACACCGTCGACCTCGGCGGCGCGGCCTGGACCGCCCTCGCCCCCGAGTTCGCCGAGGACCCCGCCGACCGCGCCTTCCAGCTCGCCGGCGGCATCGGCACCCGCCCGCCCGTCGACCGCGCCGCCCTCGACGACGCCGTCCGCCGCCTGCTCGGCACGCTGCTCCCCCACGGGCGGCGCCACCGCACCGTCCTGCTCACCCAGCGCCCCGACTGGCCGCTCCTCGCCCGCGCCGCCGAGGCCGCCCGCACACTTCGCTCGCCCGACGCCCAACTCGGCCCCGTCAGCGGCGGAATGGCCGGAGTTCGCCTCCTCCTGCGCGGCGCCCCCCTGCACCGCGACCACTCCCTCGTCCTCGCCGACGTCGACGCGCTCAGCGGCGCCGTCCGCCCCGAGGCCAAACTCCTCTTCCCGGCCGGCGCCCGGCTGCGCCCCGGCGAGACCGTCACGGTGCCGGTCACCGTCCACGGCGGCGTCGACGCGGACACCCTCGTCACCCTCCCGGTCGTCGCCGCCGGCAGCGGCACCCCGCACGACGCCGTCTCCACCCACGGCGTGCGGCTGCCCGCGCTGCGCTCCGCCGACCTCACCTTCGTGCTGCACGGCCCCGGCGAGGTCGAGGTGCTGCTGCCCGACGGCTCCGCCGCCGAGCCCGTCCGCGACGACCTCGGCACGATCATCGCCGCCCTCCCCCGCCGCCTCGCCCGGCCGCCCCGCCTCCACCTCCTCCTCGCCGTCGAACTCGGCTACGGCGCCTCGCCCGACGAGGTCACCGCCCGCCTCGACTACGCGCGCGGCCTGGTCACCGCCCTCAGCGGCCCCGAGGGCGCCGCCGCGGGCGTCGACGTCGGCCTCGTCGGCTACTACGACCACCACGTCCGCGAGAGCCGGTACGCGCCCCGGGGCACGCTGCTCGACACCCTGCCGCTCGGCCCGCCCGCCACCGCCCTCGCCGCCCTCGCCCGCTGGCGCCCGCAGCGCCGCCGCCGTGACACCGCGTCGGCGCTGGAGGACGCGCTGCAGGCGCTGCGCCGGCTGGCGACCGCGCCGCCCTGGACGCCGCCCGGCCGCGCGCGCCCGCAGCGCACCGTGCTGGTCCTCGGCGCCCGCCCGCCCTGCGAGTGGGCCGAGCACGGCCAGGGCCCGGTGCCCGCCTGCCCGCTCGGCGTCGACTGGCGCGCCGAGCTGGCCGGCCTGCGCGAGGCCGGGGTCCGCGTGCTCGCCCGGCGGGACGGCGCGGCGGACGAACGGCCGAGCGAACTCGCCCTCCAGCCCCTGTGGGACCACACCGAACTGGCCTGGCACACGATCGGCACCGACGGCACCCTCCCGCCCGGGCAGCCGCCCGCCGCGACCGCCCTCGACCTGCTCCCGCCCTGGCACGTCGACGGGCCGCCCTGCCGGCTGGCCCTGGCCCGTTCCCTGCTCTGACCGCCGCACCGAGGAGACCCCCGATGTCCAACCTGCCCGACCCCTCGTCCGACCACGGCGCCGCGGCCAAGGACGGCCTGCCGCCGGAGCCGGATGCCGGACCGGCCTGGGAGGGCCCGCACACCCAGGGCGGACCGGGCCTGCGCCCCTACGGCCCGCCCAGCGGCCCACCCCAGCCCACCCTCCCCGATGGCTACGCCGCCCCCATCCCCGCCGCGCCCGGCATGGCGCAGGACGGCAACCTGCCCCCGCTGCCGCTGCCCTCGCCGCCCGGCGCGATCGGCCCGGACGGGCCGGGCTCCGTCCGCATCGGCCTGTGGGGGGCGCCCCGCTCGGGCAAGACCACCTTCCTCTCCTCCCTGCCGATCGCCGCCATCCAGCACAACCGGCACGGCAAGGGGAACTGGGTCATCAGCGGCATGACCAAGGAGGCCATCGAGTTCCTCAACCGCGGCATGCGCCTGCTGGCCGTCGACCGCGGCTTCCCCGGCGCCACCTCCGCCACGGCGGGCATGAGCTGGGCCTTCCAGGGCGAGGAGCCGCGCAAGCTGGCCGGCACCCGGCAGGTCGGCTTCGTGCTCGACATCCACGACGTCAGCGGCGAGGTCTTCCGCCCCGAGCACCCCAACCACGAGGCCATCGTCGACCAGCTCGCCGCGGCCAACGGCCTCGTCTACCTCTTCGACCCGCTCCTGGACCGCGAACACGCCACCCAGAGCCTGGACTTCTTCTACGCGACCCTCAACGCGATCACCAGCCGCGTCCGCGACAGCCGCGGGATGATCAACGGGCGGCTGCCGCACCACGTCGCCGTGTGCGTCGCCAAGTTCGACGACCCGCTGCTCTTCCGGCCCTCCGTCGAGGCGCGGTGGGTCACCCAGGACGGGGTCGGCGCCCGCATCCCGCGCGTGCCCGCCGAGGCGGCCGCCGGCTACTTCACCTGGATCTGCGACACCTTCCGCGGCTCCAGCGCCTCCCTCGTCCGCGACGCCCTGAACGCCTACTTCGTGCCGGACCGCATCAGCTACTACGCCACCTCCGCGATCGGCTTCCGCCTCAACGCCGACGGCATCTTCGACTACCGCCTCTACGCCAACGTCGAGCAGGTCGGCGGGAAGCCCCGCATCGCCACCTCCCCGCAGCCCATCAACGTCCTGGAGCCGCTGGTCGACCTCGAACGGCGGATCCGCTCGCGCAAGATCAAGCTGCGGTGACCGCCGTGCAGCCACCCGACCCGCACCTGCCCGACCCGCACCGGCCGGACCCGCACCGGCCGGGGCCCCACCCGCCACACTCGCCGGGGCCCCAACAGCCCGGTCCCCACCCGCCCGGTCCCCAGCTTCCGGGTCCGCAGCTTCCCGGTCCCCAACTTCCCAGTCCGCAGAGGCAACCCGAGCAGCGGCAGCGGCCCGCCGCCACCGAGCCCGTCACCGCCCACTGGGCCGTCCTCGGCAAACACCCCGGCCGGGCCATGGGCTACGAGCTCCTCGCCGCCAGCCTCGACGAGGACCGCGCCCGCCGCTACCTGTGGGGAGCCCAGACCGGCACCCCCGAGGTGCGCCGCCCCGACGAGACCGGCGGACTGCCCTGGCGCGTCTTCCTCAGCGGCGTCGAGGGCGAACGCACCGCGGCCTGCGCCCTGATCGAGCAGAGCTGGGACGGCACCAGCGACGGCACCGGCGCACCGATCATCACCTCCCGCCTGCTGCTCGTCGAATGGGCCCAGGCCGCGGCGCGCGGCGTCACCTGGTCCACGCTCGCCGACGCCGCCGCCGGCCTGCGCTGGCCGGGCCCGGAGGAGGGGCCGGCCCGGCCGCTGCGCCTCGACCTCGGCGGCCTGTCCGTCCCCTCCTCGGCCGCCGAACTCGCCGCCGTCGTCGACGAGGTGGGCTTCGAGTGGACGGCCTGCGTCGCCGCCCTGCTCACCGCCGGCCACCGGATCACCATCACCGCCGACGGCCGCCGCCTGCCCACCCCCGAGCGGCGGGTGCGGATCGTCGACGCGATCGCCGCGCTGCTGCCCTACGGCTGCCGGCACTGGCTCAGCGGCGCCAGCTGGACCGGCGACTCCGACCACAAGGTGCAGCTGACCTTCGCCGAGAGCGCCCGCACCGGCCGCACCGCCGTCCGCTTCGGCGCGGCCACCGCCCAGCCCGCCGATCCCGGGGCCGCCGCCTACCTGGCCGAGCTGACGCGCCTGCGCGCCAAGGGCTGGACGAGCCGGGAGCTCGTCGCCCACCTGCTGGCCGCCACCGCGCCGATCCACTGGAGCGACGGCCCGGCCATGCTCCGCGTCCTGCGCGAGGTCGACCTCGTCGACGCCGTGCTCGCCGCGGTCCGCGAGGGCACCGCCCGGATCGAGGACGTCGCCCGGGTGTTCGAACGCCAGGGTCTCGGGCGGCTCGACGCCGACGGCCACCGCGAGCTCTACCTCTTCCTCGCCCGCACCGCCCGCCCCGGCGGCCCGGACCGGCGCGACGACCACGCCGTCCGGCTGCTGCGTGACCACTGGTCGCCCGGGCTGCCGGAGTGGCTGGCCGGGTCGGTGCTCGCCGACCCCGATCCCGACCGCGGCTTCGACCGGGCCTTCGCCTGGCTCGACCTGCTCAGGGAGCTGCACGGCCCCGGGTCGGGCCCGTTCGACGAGCTGCTCGCGGCGCTGATCGACCAGCGCCGGCCCGGGCCGGTCGCCGGGTCGCGCCAGCGGTGGATCGGCGTCGTCGTCCTGGCCGCCCAGCAGGCCTTCGGCGCCGAGGCCGCACCGGCGGACGGCGTCCTGATCGCCCAGCCCGAGATCGGGCGCGCGTGGGCGTTCGCCGCGCTCGCCAAGGACGGCCCCGGCCCCGCGGTGCTCGACCGGCTGCTGCGGGCCGCGGCGAAGGAGCGCCTCCCGGGCCCGACCGGCTGGCTGCGCTTCACCGCCTACGTGTACGGCGCCGCCGACGACCGCGACCTGCGCCGCGGCGACGCGGCGGACTTCGGGACGGCCATCCCCGCGGCGCTCTGGAAGGAGCTCCTCGAACTCGCCGTCCGCCACCGGCGGCCGCTCGTCGTCTCGCACCTGTGGCCGTCCTACTGGGAGGTCGCGCGCGGGCAGCAGGGCCCCGAACTCGCGGCGGCGCTCGCCGCGGCGGCCGTCCACCTGGAGGCCGCGGCCGGTCAGGTGCGCCCCGAGTACGCGGCCGAGCTGGACCTGCTGCGGCTCCACGCCGCCCAGGGCCAGGCCGTCCCGCTCGCCGGCCTCGACCGGCTGCTCGGCGGGGAGGCCCCGCCGGCGCCGGGCCGGGTGTACCCGCGCCGGGGCTCCGGCCCGGCCGACGCCTATGCCGCGCGGCTGTCGGAACGGCTGTCCGCCGCCGCCTCCGACGCCCTCTGGCAGCGGACCGTGGACGCGCTGCTCGGCTCCCGCCCCGACCCCGGACGCTGGCCGGTCACGCGCCTGCTGGCGGAACGCAACGTGCGGGGGCAGGAGGCGCTGGTCCGGGCCCTGGACAAGCGGCTGCTCGACGGCGAGGCCGCCTGGCTCGAACTCGGCCTGCCGCCCGTGGTGACCGCAGCGCTCGACAAGCTGCCGGGGATGCATTCGCTCAACGCCCGCAACAAGGTCCGCCACCTCCTCCAGGGGCCGCCCGCCCCCGTCCAGCTCGGCATCGCCCTGTCCGACGTGCACGCCGGCGGCTACCCGATCGACCCGACGGCCGAACTGCTGCCCGGCCTGCTCCGCTGGCGGACCGAGGAGGTGGACCTGCTCCTCGCCGAACTCTGGTACCGGGCACGCCCGTTGGCGCAGCACCTGTACCACGTCATCCTGCAGACCCAGGGCGCCACCCGGCTGCGCCTGTCCCTGCTCAACATGGCCCACCAGGAGGCACAACGCCAGGAGTACGCCCGCGAGCTGCTCCGCTACGACGGCTGGTACGGCACGGCCGAGTCCGCCGAGTCGGCGGCCCAGCCACAGGACCGCCGCGGCATCTTCGGCAGGAGGCGCCGCAAGTGAGCCGGGGAAGAACAGGCCGCGCAGCCGCAGAGGAGCGTGCCGGATGACCCTCGCCGTCGACGTCGGCACGCGTTTCGTGCGGCTCGCGCACGTCCGCCCCGACCGCCTGCCCGCGCTCGCCGAACTGCCGGGCGCCGTCCCCGGCGAGGGCGTGCCCGTCCCGTCCGGACAGGATCCGGCGCGCACGCTGGCCGCCGCCTGCTCCGCCTTCCGGGCGCGCTACGGCAAACCCTCCCGGGCCGTCCTGGTCGCCCCCGAGGCCATGCCGCCGCTCTACCGGGACCGCATCGCCGAGGCCTTCGGCCGCACCACCCCGGTCGTCGAACTGCGGCCCGCCACGGCCGTCCTGGCCCTCCTGCGGCACAACGGCGAGGCGCTGGAAGGCACTTGGGCCGTCTGCGCGCTCGGCACGACGACCATAGAGGTGAGCGTGTGCGTCGCCGCGCGGCGCAGCGTCGGCGTCCGGCGCTTCGTCCGCCACACCCCGGAGGGCGGCCTGGGCGCGGCCTTCGACGCCGCGCTCCTCGGCGGCGCCGTGGCCGGCGGCGGCCCGGCCGGCGACGCGGCCCTCGCGGCGC
>NZ_JBHVPD010000030.1:26946-88862 GCF_042887525.1 Kitasatospora sp. NPDC057936 | reverse complement strand
GGTACTGCAGGGGGGACCCTGTGGGAGAGTAGGACGCCGCCGAACAATCATTCCAAAAAGACCCACTCCCGATCGGGAGTGGGTCTTTTTGCGTTTCCGGTGATTTTCCGGAGAGGCTCAGTTGTCGTCCTCGCTGTCCTGGCCGTCCGGGGCCTGCGGGTTCACCTGGGCGTTCGCCGACGGTTGGGCTTGTGCCGGCGCCTGGGTTGGGGCCTGAGCTTGGGCCGGCGCCTGTGCCTGGGCCGGCGCCTGGGTGGGCGCCGCGGGCGCGGACGGCGCGGCCGTGCCCCACTTCGGCCGGCTGAGCCACTTGCCGGCGCTGTTGGTGAGCCGGGCGACCCCGGTACCGTCCGGCTGCATGCTGTAGAGGTCGGCGGTCGCGCCTGCGGGGGCCTGGGCGAAGACGATCGACCGGCCGTCGGGTGCGTAGGAGGCGGCGCCGTAGTAGGCGTCGGAAGGGGCGGGAGTGAGGGCGGCGATGGCGCTCCCGTCGGGGTGGACGGTGTAGATGCCGCCGCCGGGCGCGTTCTCGGGGCCGGCCGGGTAGGTGGTGAAGAGGATCTGGCTGCCGTCCGGGGACCAGCTCGCGCGGTCGCCGGCGCGGAGCTCCCAGGGGGTGAGCTGACGCAGGCCCGTCCCGTCGGTGTTGACGACGTACACGGCCCGGGAGTTGGCGGGCTGTCCGCTCGCGCCGGTGCGGTACTCGAAGGCGAGGCGCTTGCCGTCGGGGGACCAGCTGGGGTTCCCGACCTCGCCGGAGTACGGCTTGTCGTTGGTGAGGAAGGTGAGGCGCTGGACGTTGGTGCCGTCCGGGGCCATCAGGTAGAGGTCGGAGTACTGGATCTGGGTGGTGTTGTTGCCGGCCGGGTTGACGGCGCCCCAGGAGCGGCTGAACGCGAGCTGCGTGCCGTCGGGGGAGTAGGCGGGGGCGCGTTCGTCCTCGTTGCTGCAGTCGGCGGTGCCGTTCTCGCAGAGCTGGCCGATCTGGTGCTCGCCGTCGCCGCTCGCGGCGACCGTCCAGAGCCGGGCGGTGCCCGTCTGCGGGTCGGTGCGGTCGAAGGTGATGGTGCTGCCGTCGGGGGACCAGTCGGGACGGTCGTCGCGGGCGCGGGCGGGCGGCTGGGTGACCTGGTGTTCGCCGCTCCCGTCGGGGCCGACGGTGACGATGGCGCTGGTGGTGCGGCCGGGGTCGACGAACGCCCGGCCGGCGATCAGGCCGTTGTGCGCCGCCACCGCGGCGGCGCCGGTGGCACCGGCCGCGGCGCCGATGACGCCGGGGGTGGGGGAGGCGGTCGTCGGCTCGGGCGTGGCGGTGGGGCTCTCGGGCCGGATCTCGGAGAGCGGGATCTCGCCGGGCTCGGCTCCGCAGCCGGCGAGCAGGGTGCCCAGCAGCAGAAGGCCCGCACCGGCGCTTGCGCGGGTGCGGGCCCTGGTCGTGGCTGACTGCCCTGTGCCGGTCATCCGCGTCATCTCCGTCTCCGGCCTCGCGGCCGCTCCGACTCTCGCTCCGTCGCCGATTCAGGACGAAGGCCCCCGAACGGGTCTGTCACTGTGTCAGACGGGAGGTGTCGGCGGCCGGGCGACACGCGTCGGAGCGCGTTCGCTCGGCCACACGGAGTAATGGCGGAGTGGGGGCGGCAGGCAGGGGGAGCGACGGACCCGGGTGGTGAAGGACCGGGGACCGGTCGGCGAGCTCAGCCCTTGGCGGCGCGGCGCTCGGCCTTGGCGAGGGCGTCCGCCTCGTCCTCGGCCTCGGCGACCTCCAGGGTGGGCGCGGTGCCGCCTAGCTGGGCCGGCAGCCACCAGGTGTCGTCCGGGCCGGAGGGCTTGCCGGGGTACTCGCGCTGGGCGCGGTCGAGCATCTCGCTCATCGCGGCGCGCAGTCTCCGGGTGACCATGACCGGCTTGTCGCCGGCGGTGAGGTGGATCGGCTCGCCGATCATGATGGTGACGGGGACGTGCCGCTTGGTCAGGGTCTTCGGGCGGCCCTTGGTCCAGAGCTGCTGGGTGCCCCACAGGACGACGGGCAGCAGCGGGGTGCCGGAGTCGGCGGCCATGCGGGCGGCGCCGGTCTTGAACTTCTTCAGCATGAACGAGCGGCTGATGGTCGCCTCGGGGAACACCCCGACGACCTCGCCGGCCTTGAGGGCGCGCACCGCGGCCTCGTACGCGGGCTGGCCGTCGGTCCGGTCGACCGGGATGTGCTTCATGCCGCGCATCAGCGGGCCGGAGACGCCGTGCTTGAAGACGTCGTCCTTGGCCATGAAGCGGGTCTTGCGCTTGCCGCCGCGGTAGGCGCCGAGGCCGGCGAAGAGGAAGTCGAGGTAGCTGATGTGGTTGCTGACCAGCACGGCTCCGCCCTTGGCGGGGATGTGCTCGGCACCCACGATCTTGATGCGCACGTCGAGCGCGCGGAAGGCGGTGAGTGCGGCGCCGATCACCGGCGGGTAGACGAACTCTGCCACGGTCAGTCCTGACTTCCACGGGCCGGGGCCCGGTACGGCGGGGACCCGCGCCGTTGCGCGGGGGCCGACCGGAGCACGGCACGCCGCGGCGGTCACGGGTGATACACGGAGATGATCCCCCGAACGAGTGCCTGCTGTCACCTGAGGCGTGCCGTCAAGCGGATATTCGCCGTGTGATATCGGTGATGAATCAAGGTGGGAACTTTCCCGGCCGGGTCAGGCCATGACGTCGGGGCGGCCCTGGGCACGGCGGATCAGCAGGTACATCTCGCAGCCGAGGCAGTAGCCGAACGCGGCGTTGAGGAAGGTCGCGGCCAGGGCGAACGCGGTGGTGAGCAGGCCGAGCCAGGGGACGGCGCTGAGGAAGCCGAGGCTGCCGACGGCGGCGAAGACCAGGCCCACGCCCTGGGCGAAGCGCGGCGGGCGCTCGTCCTCGGTCGCGGTGGGCGGCGCCAGGTGGGGGCGGACGAAGGTGCGGTAGAGCCAACCGTAGGGGGAGAGACGCAGGCCGCCGAACGCGGGGAGTGCGAAGACGGCGGCCTGGAGGGCGAGGAGCGAGCCGCTGCCGGTGATCAGCACGGCGGCGAGGACGATCGCGCTGAGCGCGGCGGAGAAGCGGGGGCCGCGGGGGTCTATCTGCACAGGGGCTCCGGGAGGGTCGCGACGGGCGGCGGCGGGGGGCGCGTGCGGGCGGCGCGTCAGCGACGGTGACAGCGGGAGGCAGTGGCCCGGCCCAGGGCGACGTGGCGGCGGGAGGTCGGTATCGGCGGCTGCGAAGGGCGGTCGGAATCCACTCGCCGATGCTACGCGGGCCGAGCGTCGGCGGGCGACCTGTCTATGACAATCCGCTTTTGGGATGAGCATGAGACTGCCGCAGACTGGGGGCGGGCGGGTCCTTTGGCTGTGCGTCACCGGGTTGCCGGTGGCGGTGGTGGGGCGCGAGCTGCTGCTGGTGAAGGTGCGACGGGAGGTCGAAGGTGTCCACCGAGAACGGGACGGTCCGGCTGTCGGAGGCGGAGCTGGGCGGGGCGCTGGGGGAGCGGGCAACGCTCGTCCAGTTCTCGACGGCGTTCTGCCAGCCCTGCCGGGCGACCCGGCGGGTGCTCGCGGAGGTGGCCGGCATGGTCGACGGCGTCGCGCACGTCGAGGTGGACGCGGAGGAACGGCTGGAGCTGGTGCGCCGGCTGGAGATCCTGCGGACGCCGACCGTGCTCGTCCTGGACGCCGGTGGGCACGTGGTGCGACGGGCGGCCGGGATGCCGCGCAAGGCGGACGTGATCGCGGCGCTCGGGCGGGCGGTCTGAGCACGTGACGGCGAACAGATGACAGGTGACAGATAACAGATGACGAAATCTGTTATCTGTCACCTGTCATCTGTTCGCCGTCGTCGGTTCGTCGTCGGCGCCGGGAATCCCGCCGCGGATGTGCCGCCCCGTCGGGTGGTGTCGGGGGCGGGCTGGGGCAGGATGGGCGCAGGCGGTGGTGCAGCCCTCCCGGCGTAAGCTACTGGCCAGTAGTGACCACTGGGCTACCGGCGAGTATGCTGCCAGGAAGTTCCGGACCGGCACGGGAAATCCGCTGCCCGGAGCAGGTGCGAACCATGTTCGCACCGGCTTGCACAGCCGCAGCCGCCGGACGAGACCAGTACAGGAGACAGGCCGTGAGCTTGAGGATCGTCGTCTGTGTGAAGCACGTGCCGGACGCGACGGGTGACCGTCGTTTCGCGGACGACCACACCACCGACCGGGAGGGCGTGGACGGCCTCCTGTCGGAGCTGGACGAGTACGGCGTGGAGCAGGCGCTGCGGATCGCGGAGGCGAACGAGGGCGCCGAGGTGACCGTGCTGACGGTGGGGCCGGACGACGCGAAGGACGCGCTGCGCAAGGCGCTGTCGATGGGGGCGGACAAGGCCGTGCACGTGAACGACGACGACATCCACGGTTCGGACGTGATCGGGACGTCGGCCGTCCTGGCGAAGGCGCTGGAGAAGACCGGGTTCGACCTGGTGATCGGTGGCATGGCGTCGACGGACGGTTCGATGGGTGTGCTGCCGGCGCTGCTGGCGGAGCGTCTGGGTGTGCCGCAGGTGACGCTGCTGTCGGAGGTGTCGGTCGAGGGCGGCGTGGTGCGGGGCCGTCGTGACGGTGACGCGGCGACGGAGCTGGTCGAGGCGTCGCTGCCGGCGGTCGTGTCGGTGACGGACCAGTCGGGCGAGGCCCGGTACCCGTCGTTCAAGGGCATCATGGCGGCGAAGAAGAAGCCGGTGCAGTCGCTGGACCTGGACGACCTGGGCATCGAGGCGGGCGAGGTCGGTCTGGCGGGCGCGTGGACGGCGGTCGACTCGGTGGTGGCGCGTCCGGCGCGCACCGCGGGCACGGTCGTCAAGGACGAGGGCGAGGGCGGCAAGCAGCTCGCCGCGTTCCTCGCGGACCAGAAGTTCATCTAATCCCACCCGCTCGCGCATCCAACGATCGATCAGGAGCAACGAATCATGGCTGAGATCCTGGTTCTGGTGGACCACGCCGACGGTGTGGTCCGCAAGCCGGCCCTGGAGCTGCTGACCCTGGCCCGCCGCATCGGCGAGCCGTCGGCGGTCGTCCTCGGTGCCGGTGGTGCCGCGGCCGACATCGCCGCCAAGGCCGCCGAGTTCGGCGCCGCGAAGGTGTACGTCGCCGACGGCGCCGAGTTCGCCGACCAGCTGGTCGTCCCCAAGGTGGACGCCCTGGCCCAGATCGCCAAGACCGTGTCGCCCGCCGCGGTGCTGGTCACGTCCTCCGGCGAGGGCAAGGAGATCGCCGCCCGCGTCGCCCTGCGGATCGGCTCCGGCATCATCACCGACGCCGTCGACCTGGAGGCCGGCGACGGCGCTCCGGTCGCCACCCAGTCGGTGTTCGCCGCGTCCTTCCAGGTGAAGTCCACGGTCACCAAGGGCGCGCCGGTCATCACCGTCAAGCCGAACGCCGTCGCCCCGGAGGCCGCCCCGGCCGCCGGTGCCGTCGAGAACGTGTCGGTGGAGTTCACCGGCAACGCCGCCAAGGTCGTCTCGCGCACCCCGCGCGTGTCCACCGGCCGCCCGGAGCTGACCGAGGCCGCCATCGTGGTCTCCGGCGGCCGCGGCGTCGGTGCCGCCGAGGGCTTCGGCGTCGTCGAGGAGCTCGCCGACTCGCTCGGCGCGGCCGTCGGCGCCTCCCGCGCCGCCGTCGACGCCGGCTGGTACCCGCACACCAACCAGGTCGGCCAGACCGGCAAGCAGGTCTCGCCGCAGCTGTACATCGCGGCGGGCATCTCCGGCGCGATCCAGCACCGGGCCGGCATGCAGACCTCGAAGACCATCGTGGCCGTCAACAAGGACCCCGAGGCCCCGATCTTCGAGCTGGTCGACTACGGCGTCGTCGGCGACCTGTTCGCCGTCCTGCCGCAGCTCACCGCCGAGGTGAAGGCCCGCAAGGGCTGATCCGCCCCGCGGGGACGGAGGGCGTGGTGCCGGGTGCTCGGTGCCACGCCCTCCGGCGTTCCCGGGCCGCTGGTCCCGTCCTGCTGGTCCCGTCCTGCTGGTCCCAGGCCGCTGTTCCCGGGTGTTCGCAGCGGGCCCGTAGAGTCGGCGCGACACCTGTGGAGAGGCGAGGACGGACGCATGGCACTGCTGACGGCACTTCAGGGCGGCTTCGGGGACTCCGCCGACGCGCTGCGGATCGACGGGCGCGCGTTCTCGCGGGAGGACCTGCTGGGCGCGGCGACCGCCGTGGCCGACCGGGTCGCCGGTGCCCCCGCGCTCGCGGTGCTGGCGCGGCCGAGCGTCGAGACCGTCACCGCCGTGGTCGGCGGCCTGTTGGCGGGCGTGCCCGTGGTGCCGCTGCCGCCCGACTCCGGGCCGAAGGAGCGCGAGCACATCCTGCGCGACTCGGGGGCCGCGCTGCTGGCGCACGCCATCGGGGACAGCGCGGTCGAGGACATCGCGGTGGGCGCCGCGGCGGCGGGCGCGGCGGGCGGCGTCGAGGCGCTGCCGGTCGATCCGGCGGCGCGTTCCGCGACGACCTACGCCGAGCCGGCCGGGGATGCCGCCGGGTTCGTCCTCTACACCTCCGGTACCACGGGCGCGCCGAAGGGCGCGGTGATCCGCCGCGAGGCCGTCGCCGCCGACCTGGACGCGCTCGCCGCCGCCTGGCAGTGGACCGCCGGGGACACGCTCGTCCACGGTCTGCCGCTCTTCCACGTCCACGGCCTGGTGCTCGGCGTGCTCGGCGCCCTGCGCACCGGCAGCCGCCTCGTCCACACCGGCCGGCCCACTCCCGCCGGGTACGCGGCCGCCGGTGGCAGCCTGTACTTCGGCGTGCCGACCGTCTGGTCCCGGCTGGCGGCGGACCCGGAGGCCGCGTCCGCCCTCGCCGGCGCCCGGCTGCTGGTCTCGGGCAGCGCGCCGCTGCCCGTCCCGGTGTTCGAGAGGCTCGCGGAGCTGACCGGCCACGCGCCCATCGAGCGCTACGGGATGACGGAGTCGCTGATCACCGTCAGCACCCGGGCCGACGGCGAGCGCCGGCCCGGCAGCGTCGGCCTGCCGCTGGACGGCGTCCGCACCCGGCTGGTCGGCGAGGACGGCGCGCCCGTGCCGTCCGACGGGGAGACCGTCGGCGAGCTGCAGGTCGCCGGGCCGACCCTCTTCTCCGGCTACCTCAACCGGCAGGACGCCGACGCCGAGGCGTGGACCGCGGACGGCTGGTTCCGCACCGGCGACGTCGCGGTGATCGGCCCGGACGGCTTCCACCGGATCGTCGGCCGCGCCTCGGTGGACCTGATCAAGAGCGGCGGCTACCGGATCGGCGCCGGCGAGGTGGAGGCCGCGCTGCGCGACCACCCGGCCGTCGCCGACGCGGCGGTGGTCGGCGCGCCGGACGAGGACCTCGGGCAGGCCGTCGTCGCGTACGTCATCGCGGACGGTCCGGTGACGGGGGACCAGCTGACGGCGTTCGTGGCCGAGCGGCTGTCCGTGCACAAGCGCCCGCGGCGGGTCGTCCTGGTGCCCGAACTCCCAAGGAACGCCATGGGAAAGGTGCTCAAGAAGCAGCTGCTGGCGGAGTCCGGCGAGCGGTGATGAGGGGGCGTCGGGAACCGCTCCGGTGACGGGGGCTCACCCTGATGCCCCGTTCGGTGCTCACCCTTCGTGACCCTTCCTTTGGCTCACTCCACTGCGCGCCGGGTGCGGACGCGTGCCTAACGTGACACGCGACAGGACCGAATCGTCCGGTCCGTCCCCTTTGGGGTCGGTTCGACGGCTCGGACCACTCCGCGTTTCCGCAGCAGTGAAGGAAGTCAGCAGGATGACCACGGTCAACACCGGCGCACCGGATGCCTCCGACGAGCCGACCCGGCAGCACGCCACCACCCCCACCGCCGACCGCAGGGCCGCGGCCCGTTCCTCCCGGGCCGGGCGGGTGCGCCGCGGGATAGGCATGGTGGCCGTGATCGTCGCCGGCGCGGGTGTGATCGGCCTCGGCACCGGCGTGACCCCCGCGTCCGCCGAGTCGGCGCCGGCCCACGCCGGCTGGGACGGGTCGCGGTACTGGTTCAAGAACAGCAAGGGCGAGTGGCGCTGGACGACGCACTACAGCGTCTACAAGGCGCGCACCGGGGGCGGCTCGACGGCCAAGACGTCGTCCTCGACTTCCGGCGCGAAGTCCAACGGGGGGATCAAGCAGGGCTGGGACGGGTCGCGGTACTGGTTCAAGAACAGCAAGGGCGAGTGGCGCTGGACCACCCACTACGACATCTACCTCAACCGCACGGGGGGAGGGGGCTCGTCCTCGTCGTCCTCCTCCAGCGCGGCGCCGCCCGCGGCGGACCGGAACGTCGAGACGGCGATCCAGTTCGCGCTCGCGCAGCTCGGCAAGCCCTTCGAGATCGCGGGCAACGGGCCGGACGGCTACGACTGCTCCGGCCTGGTGCAGCAGGCGTTCCGGCGCGGCGGCATCGACCTGCCGCGGGTGGCCAACGACCAGTACGAGGCGACCACGCCGATCAACGCGGGCCAGCTGCGCCGCGGCGACCTGCTGTTCTGGTCGCCCGACGGCACGAGGCGGGGCATCCAGCACGTGGCGATCTACCTGGGCAACAACCAGTACGTCGAGGCGGCCCGGCCGGGGACCAACATCCGGATCTCGGGCATCAGCAGCGGCTACTACCCGGCCTACATGGGGCGTCCGTAGCCGTGTGAGCGGAGGGCGTTCGGACCTGTTCGGGCCCGAACGCCCTTTCCGTGTAAGGACATTGACCTCGGGAGGTGACGGGTCAGAGGTCCGTCGGGCGGGGGAGGGCCCCGCGGGCGCCGGTGGTGTCGACCACGGTGACGGCTCGGCTCGGCTCGGTGGCGGTGCGGGTCGGCGGCGGGTGTCGGGGGATCCGGTGCGAGGGCGGGGACGTGGAGGGCGTACGGTCGTGCGCGGGGGTGGTGCGCGTGGGGCGTGTGCCGTTGTGTGAGCGCCGTTGTATCGGCGCGCGAGCCGGCTTGATGGGGCGCGGCGGGGGCGGGCCGTAGGCGTGCGAAGCGCGCACGGAGGCCTGCGCGAACGGTCGGCGCTGTCCGCCGCCGGGGCTCCTGGCCTGGGCACATGCCGCTGTCACAGGGCAGGCCGGGGCGGCGCAGTGGAGGGCGCGGGAAGGTATGGGGAGCCGCGCGGCGGGGGTACCACCACGGGTGGCGCTGGTTCGACGACGGGGGGCGCCGCCCGGTGCGAACGGCATCGGGGGAAGTCGAGGGGCAGGGGACGTTGTGATCGTCTGGGTCAATGGCACGTTCGGGGCGGGCAAGACCAGCGCCTGCCGCGAGTTGGTGGAACTGCTTCCCGGGAGCACGCTGTTCGACCCCGAGCTGGTGGGGGCCGGGCTGCGGGGGATGCTCCCGGCCGACCGGCTGTCGGCGGTGTCGGACTTCCAGGACCTGCCGGCCTGGCGCCGGCTCGTCCCCGAGGTGGCGGCCGCGCTGCTCGGCGAGGTGCCGGGCCCCCTGGTGGTCCCGATGACCCTGCTCAGAGAGGACTACCGGGACGAGATCTTCGGCGACCTGGCCTCGCACGGCATCGCGGTGCACCACGTCGTCCTGGATCCCGAAGAAACGATCCTGCGCGAGCGCATCGAGCAGCGCGACGCGTGCCCGGGCGACCCCGAGGCCAGCGACCGGGTCCGCCGGTGGGGCCTGGAGCACCTGCCGCGCTACCGCGCCGCCCGGCGCTGGCTGCTGCGCGACGCCCGCGCGCTCGACACCGGCGGGCTCACGCCGCGCGAGACCGCCGAACGGATCGCCGACCTCGTCCGCGACGGCGCCGCCCGCTGCCCGATCGTCCAGACGCCCGACCCGACCGAGGACACCGTCGCCTCCGCCGTCCTGTTCTTCGACGAGCAGGACCGCGTGCTCCTCGTCGATCCGGTCTACAAGCCCGACTGGGACTTCCCGGGCGGCGTCGTCGAACGCGGCGAGGCCCCCACCGACGCCGCCCTGCGCGAGACCGCCGAGGAACTCGGCCTGCGGCTCGACCCGGCCGCCCTGCGGCTGCTCGCCGTCGACTGGGAGCCGCGCACCGGGCCCCGCCGCGGCGGCCTGCGGCTCATGTACGACGGCGGGCTGCTGGACGCCACCGCCCGGCAGGGGCTCCTGCTCCAGCGGGAGGAACTGCGGAACTGCCGCTTCGTCACGCTGGACGAGGCCGCCGACCTGCTGCCGCCGAGCCGGTACCGGCGGCTGGCCGCGACGCTGGACGCCCGGCGCAGCGGGGAGCTGCGGTACCTGGAGGCGGGGCGGCGGGTCGCGGCGGGGCTGGCCAGGGCGGCGGACGCGGCGTAGGCGGTGCGCGGGGCGAGGGGCGAGGGGCGAGGGGTGGAGGAGCAGTGGGGCGCGGGGCGGCGGAGTGCCCCGGAACGGCGGAGCGCCTCCAAACGGTAGGGCGTGGGCGGTCGGCGGGCCGGGGCGGGAGCGGGCAGGATGGGCGCATGCCGTTCACGTTCAGCCACCCCGCCGCCGTCCTGCCCCTGCTGCGCGCCGCCGGGGAGCGCGGGCCGCTCGTGGCGTCGGCGCTGGTCGCCGGGTCGATGGCGCCCGACGTGCCGTTCTTCGCCGAGTCCCTGCTGCCCGGGGTGTACGGGCACGGCGGGTTGACGCACCGGTGGTGGGCGGTGCCGACGCTGGACGTGGCGGTCGCGGGCGCGCTGGTGGCGGGCTGGCACGGGCTGCTGCGGGGGCCGCTGGTGGCGCTGCTGCCCGAGCGGTGGGCGGGAGCGGCGGAGGCGCTGACGGTTCCGCGCGGTGGCGTGATGGCGGTGGCGCGCCGTGGCGGCCCGGAGGCGGCGGCACGAGCGGGGTGGTTCGCGGTGTCGGCGGCGGTCGGCGCGGCCACGCACGTGGGGTGGGACGCCTTCACCCACGAGGGGCGGTTGGGGGTGCGGCTGCTGCCGGTGCTCGACCGGGAGGTGGCCGGTGTGCCGCTCTACTCGGCTCTGCAGTACGGGAGTTCGGCCCTCGCGCTCGCGGCCGTGGGCGGCTGGGCGGTGCGCGCGGCGCGGACCGTCGAGCCGGTGCGGCCCGCCGTCGCGCTCTCGCCGACGGGCCGGAGGGCCGCCGTCGTGGCGCTGGGCCTGGCGACGGCGGCCGGGGTGGCGCACCGGATCAGCCCGTTGCGCCGCGGCCTGATCCCGGAGTTCTGCTTCGGCGCCGGGGCCGGGCTCGCGGTGGGTGCGGCCGGTTACGCGGCGGCCGTCGCGGCCGTGGTGGCGGCCAGGGGCCGGCGACTGGGAGCAGCCGCCGGCCGGGCGGCGGGCGCGGTGCCCGGTGCGTCCCCGGGGGCACCGGGGGCACCGGGGGCACCGGGCGGCGCATCGTCCGATGGGTCGTCCGGTGGGTCGGCCGGTGGGTCCTCGGGGCGGCGCGTGCCCGCCGCGGGGGCGGGCACAACGTCCGTCAGGCGGAGCGCAGCTCGGCGTAGTGACGCAGGAACAGGGCCTCGCTGAGGGCCATCAGCTCCAGCTCCTTCGGGTCCACGCTCTCGTTGACCGCGTGGATCTGGGTGGTCGGCTCCTCCACGCCGATCAGCACGATCTCGGCCTGCGGGTACAGCGTGCGCAGCGTGTCGCAGAGCGGGATCGAACCGCCCTCGCCGGAGACGACCATCGGGGTGCCGAAGGCCTCGGCCATGGCCTTGCCCATCGCCTCGTAGGCCGGGCCGGTGGTGTCGGCGCTGAACGCCGCGCCGTTGCCCTGGCGCTCGACCGTCAGGTGCGCGCCGAGCGGCACGTGCGCCTCCAGGTGGGCGACCAGCAGGTCCTGGGCGGCGGCCGAGTCGGTGCCCGGCGGCACCCGCAGGCTCACGAGCGCCTTGGCGGCGGCCTGCACGGACGAGGTCGCGCCGATCACCGGCGGGGCGTCGATGCCGAGGACGGTGACGGACGGGCGGGCCCAGAGCCGGTCGGCGACGGAGCCGGTGCCGGTGAGGGCGACGCCGTCCAGCACCTTGGCGTCGGCGCGGAACTGCTCCTCCGGGTACTGGACGCCCTCCCAGGTCTGGCCGGTGGTCAGCCCGGCGACGGCGACGTCGCCGTTCTCGTCGTGCAGCGAGGCGAGCACCTTCACGAGGGACTGCAGCGCGTCCGGGGCGGCGCCGCCGAAGGCGCCGGAGTGCAGGTTGCCGGCGAGGGTGGTGAGGGAGACCTCGACGACCGTCATGCCGCGCAGCGACGCGGTGACGGTGGGCAGGCCGGGGGCGAAGTTGCCGGTGTCGCCGATGACGATGACGTCGGCGGTGAGGAGCTCCGGGTGCGCCTCGGCGTACTGCTGGAGGCCGCCGGTGCCCTGCTCCTCCGAGCCCTCGACGATGATCTTCAGGCCGACCGGGTACGCGTCCCCGTACACCTGGCGCAGGGCGCGCAGGGCGGTCAGGTGCATCAGGATGTTGCCCTTGCAGTCGGCCGCGCCGCGGCCGTACCAGCGGCCGTCACGCTCGGTCAGTTCGAAGGCGGGGCTCAGCCAGGCGTCCTCGTCGAGCGGCGGCTGGACGTCGTAGTGCGAGTACAGCAGGACCGTCGGCGCGCCCTCGGGGCCGGGGAGCTCGGCGTAGACGGACTGGGTGCCGTCCGGGGTGTCGATCAGCTGCACGTTGGTCAGGCCCTCGGCGGCGAACGCCTCGGCGGTCCAGCGCGCGGCCTTCTCGCACTCCTCGACCGGGAACTGGCGCGGGTCGGCGACCGACGGGAAGGCGACCAGCTCGGCGAGGTCGGTGCGGGCGCGGTCCATCAGGGACCGGACGGCGTCGGCCAGGGGCTGTGACATCGAGGCTGCTCCGGGGACGGGGCCGCCCGAGGGATGGTCCGGGCGGGTACGGGCGGTTGGGGTACCGCCGATCATAGGCGGAGCGGCGGGCGGGGGTGGGCGGGTGAGGGTGCGGTGCGGGTGCGGCGGTGTGGTGCGCCGGTGTGGTGCGGGGTGGTCGCCGTGGTGTGGTGCGGCTCGGCAGGGACCGGTGCGGACGCATAGGATTGCTCGACGTGACTGACTCCGGAAGCTCCGATTCCCGCAGCCCGCTCGACGCCGAGGCGTCCGAACTGCCGACGGCGTCCGAGGCGTCGGAAGCGTCCGAGGCGCCCGAGAGACTCGTCCGGCCTTCCGACGGTCCGTCGGATCCGGGGCCCGACACGCTCGACTCGGGTGACGCAGCCGACGTGGTCGACTCGCGTGACGCAGCCGACGCGCTCGACGTGGTCGACGGCGTCTGGGACGTCGTGGTGGTCGGCGCCGGACCGGCCGGGGCCTCGGCCGCGCACGCCGCCGCCGTCCAGGGCCGCCGGGTGCTGCTGCTCGACAAGGCCGAGCACCCCCGCTACAAGACCTGCGGCGGCGGGATCATCGGCCCCTCCCGGGACAGCCTGCCGCCGGACTTCCGGCTGCCGCTCCAGGACCGCGTGCACGCCGTCACCTTCGCCTACCGGGGGCAGTACACCCGGACGCAGCGTTCGAAGCGGATGCTGTTCGGCCTGGTCAACCGCGACGAGTTCGACCTGCGCCTGGTGCAGGCGGCCAAGCAGGCGGGCGCCGTGCTGGTCACCGGTGTGACCGTCACCGGCGTCGAACAGCGCGGCGGGGACCACCGCACGGCGCTGGTGACGGCCGCCGACGGGCGCCGGTTCGAGGCGCGCGCGGTGGTCGGCGCGGACGGCAGCGCCAGCCGGATCGGCCGGCACGTGGGCGTCACCTTCGACCAGATCGACCTGGGCCTGGAGGCGGAGATCCCGGTGCCGCCGCAGGTCGCCGCCGACTGGGCGGGCCGGATCCACCTCGACTGGGGCCCGCTGCCCGGCAGTTACGGCTGGGTCTTCCCGAAGACCGAGTCGAGCAGCCTGACCGTCGGCGTCATCTCGGCGCGCGGCGACGGGGAGGGGACGAAGCAGTACCTCGCCGACTACGTCCGACGGCTGGGCCTGTCCGGCTTCACGCCGAGCGTCGAGTCCGGCCACCTGACCCGCTGCCGGGCCGAGGACTCGCCGCTCTCGCGCGGCCGGGTGCTGGTCGCCGGGGACGCGGCCGGCCTGCTGGAGCCGTGGACCCGCGAGGGCATCTCGTACGCGCTGCGCTCGGGCCGGCTGGCCGGCGAGTGGGCGGTGAAGGTCGCCGAGGCGGGCGACGCGGCCGGGGTGCGGCGCGAGGCGCTCAACTACGCGTTCGCCATCAAGGCGGGCCTGGGGGTGGAGATGCGGGCGGGCAAGCAGCTGCTGGCGGCCTTCGAGCGCCGGCCGTACCTGTTCCACGCCGCGGTCTGCCTGGTGCCGGCCGCCTGGCGCGCCTTCGCCCGCACGACCCAGGGGCACACGACCTTCGCCCAGGTGCTGCGCCAGTACCGCGCGGCGCGCAGGCTGTCGGCGCTGGCCTCGCGGTAGTCCCGCAGGGCGTTGCTCCTGTAGGGCGGGAGGGCCGGCGTTCCTCGGAGGGGAGCGCCGGCCCTCAGCTCTGTTCCCGTGGGGAGGGGAGCGCGTCGAGCGTCCGGGCGATACCGGCGCGCAGCCGCTCGGCGGACGGTTCCTCCTCTCCTTGCTCGTTCACGGAGCGGAGAAAGGACTCGAGCACGGCATGGGACCGGCTCAGTTGGTCGGTGAGTTCGCGGTTCCGCTGCTGCGCGGCGATGAGCTCGTCCATCAGGGCGATCACGCGTTCCTGGGCCGCGATCAGCTGCTGTTGGACGGTCGCGAGGGCCTCGCCCGGTTCGGGCGCCGTGATGTTGATGCCGCCGTGGACCGTGCCGGAGATGACAACGCCGCCACCACTGCTGAACTGGCCCTCGGAGGGCGGATCCTGCTCGGCAGGAAGGCGCGTCGCGATGGCGATGGGCGGATCCTGTTCGGCCGGGAGGCGGGTGAGGGTAGCGCTGTGCGCAGCCCGCTCCCAGAGCTGTCGCGCGCCTGCGCGCCGGCGTGCGCGGAGCTCGGACTCGGGCACGGTCGTCGCCCTGAGGAGGTCGACGACGAAGTCCCAGTCACTCGCCAGATTGGTACCAGCGAGCCGGCGGGCGATCGTCGCCCGGCCGTGCGGCAGGCGCTGCGCGAGTTCGCTGATCGAGAGGCCGGCCTTGTCGACCCATGACCGCAGCTCCATTGCCAGCGCCCTGACTTCGGGCGACTCGCCCCGGATCGGGCCCCACGGGCGGCCGCGCCGTGTGACGTCCTGCGTTTCCTCGGCCATGGCCCGCCGTTCCCCCGATCCGTTCGCCGTCCTGTCTCGCGGTGTCTCGCGGTGTCTCGCCGTCTCGCATTGTCTCGTGATGGTCGAGCGACAATGCGCTGGGCGTGGTGCGCCGATGGCGGACCGCGTATCGTGGCTGGTTGAGCAACACGAACCCGCCCCGAGGGTCCAATCTGCAGGGCGGGGCCGTGGTCATCTCACCGCTCGAGGGGGTCGGTGCCGGACGGCAGTTCGGTGTCGATCCCCTTGGCGCGCACGTACAGCTTCAGGAGATCGACCGCGATCCGGACCGTGAACCTTCCGGCGGGCGACTGCAGCCACGTTCCCGTGGCCTCGTACGCCCGACGCAGGTGCATCCCCGCCGTGCGGGCCTTGCCACGCAGGTCGCCGGGCGGCGACGAGCGCTTTCCCATGGTCCCTCCCCGGGAGGTTCGGCTCCGGGAAACCCGGGGCCGCGAGCCCGACCCTGTGCCGGGCCCGGTCAGGGTGGGGAGGGGTGACGCCGTCTCAGCGTAGCGTGCCGCGCCCGTCTTGTCTCTCGGGTGTCGTGAGACGTGCGTCATCTGATGGTGACTCAACTCATTTGATTTGTCCCGGACATGGAAGTGCCGGGGCCTGGCGAGGCGGTTCCCTCGCGGCCCCGGCAGGTGCCGGCCCGGCTACTGGAGGCCGGTGTCGATCGCGGACATCAGGGTGCCGGTCGGGGTGTCGCCGGACATCTCCCAGATCATGCCGCCCAGGAGGTTCTTGGACTTGAGATAGGCCGTCTTCCCGGCGATCGACCAGGCGTCGTCGAACGTCCACCACTGGCCGCCGGCGCCCGTGTAGCCGTAGGTCGCGACGGCCTGCGGGTCGTGGTGGACGGTCAGGTCCGGGACGCTGGTGATGAGGTTGCCGTACCCGCGGGTGCCGGCCTCCTCCGCGAACTGGCCCGGCGCCGCCCCGTTCGCGGACTGCCAGGCGCCGGACGCGCCGCCGTCGGCCACGCCCTGCCAGCCGCGGCCGTAGAACGGGAAGCCGATGGTGAGCTTGCGCGGGTTGACGCCGGCCCCGAGGTAGGCCTGGACCGCCGCGTCCACGCTGAAGTGGAACGGGTACGGGTCCTTGGGGTCGGCGTTGAGGTTGGCCTGGTGGCCGGTGCGGTTGGGCTCCCACGAGTTGTCGCTGCCGGAGCCGTGGAAGTCGTAGCCCTGGACGTTGGCGATGTCGAGGGAGTCGAAGATCTTCGTGAGGTCCCAGCCCGCGCCGATCTTCGCGGGGTCGGCCGGGGTGAAGGCGGTGAGCAGCCGGTGCGGGCCGCCCAGCGCGTCGAGCTGCTTGCGGAACTCGGCCAGCAGCAGGGTCAGGTTCGTCTTGTCGTCGGCGCTCCAGTGGTTGCCCGCGTGGCCGTCGCCGGAGCCGGGCCACTCCCAGTCGAGGTCGATGCCGTCGAAGATCCCGGCCGCCGTGCCGGGGCCGCCCGCGCCGTTGTAGGCGGGCAGGTTGCCCTTGATCCACACGTCGATGCAGGACCGGACGAACTTCTGCCGGGAGGCGTCGCTCGCGGCGACGTCCGAGAAGAACGTGGAGTACGTCCAGCCGCCGAGCGAGACGACCACCTTCAGGTTCGGGTACTTGGCCTTGAGCTTCTTCAACTGGTTGAAGTTGCCGCGGAGTTTGCCCCAGCCGTCGTCGGCGACGCCGTCCACCGACTGGTCGGCGCTCATCGGGCGGGCGTAGTCGGCGTCGGCGTCGCCCGCGCCCGTCCCCTGGCCGGGGTCCTGGGGGTTGGACGTGGTGCCCTTGGTGACGCCGGCCAGGCAGGTCAGGTTGGTCGGATCGATGTTCTCGAAGGCGTAGTTGACGACGTCGAGCTTGGCTGCGCTGCCGGAGGTGTCGAGGTTCTTGACGAAGTACTGGCGGCCGTAGATGCCCCACTGGACGAAGTAGCCGACGCGGGCGTACTTCCCGGCACCGACCAGGTCTGAGGTGGTGACGGCGAGCGGTGCGGACGCGGGCGAGGAGACGTCGCCCGGATTGCGGGCCTTGACGGTGAACGTGTAGGCGGTGGACGGGGAGAGGCCGCCGACGGTGGCCGTGAGCGTGCTCCCGCCGACCGTCACCGCGAGGGTGCCCCCCTGGTAGACGTCGTACGCGGCGACGCGGACGCTGTCGGTCGAGGCGTTCCAGGCGAGCGTGACGTCGGACGAACTCACCGCGGTGGCGCGGAGGTTGGCAGGTGTCGTGGGCGGATTCGGGTCGGTCGACGGGTCGAAGGTGGCGGCGGTGACGGGCGCGCTCGGCCCGCTCGTGTTGCCGCGGGTGTCCTTGGCGCGGACGGTGAGCGTGTACGTGGTGGCCGGGGTGAGGCCCGTGGCCACGGCACTGGTGGCGGTGCCGGAGCCGACGACGGTGGCGCCGTTCAGCACGTCGTACGAGGCGACCGGGAGGTCCCCGGCGGTCGCGGCCGGCCAGCCGAGCGTGAGCGTGTGCGCCGTCGACTCGGTGACCGACGGCGTACCGGGCGCGGACGGCGGGACATCGGCGCTGCCGTCGCACTTGTCGCCGTTGACACGACAGTTGAGGGGCGTGGCGACAGGGCCGCTGCCCACGAACCAGAAGCTGTACGGCTCGGTGGTGCCGTGCGCGGGGACGGTCGCGTTGTAGAACGCGTTGGTGGCCGTGACGTGCCGGCCGTTCACGGTGGCCGTGCCGTTGTAGGTGTTGCCGATGGTGACACCGGCCGGGAGGTCGAACTCCAGCGTCCAGCCGGTGACGGCGGCCGCGTTGTCGTTGTGGACGACGTATGTGCCCTGCCACCACGAGCCGTTGTCGGCGGTGGTGAAGACGGCGGTCAGCCTGCCCGTGGCCTGGGCCGGGGTGGCCAGCGCGGTGAGCGCGGCCAGGGGGAGGAGCAGGGCGGAGAGCAGCGCGAGCAGCCTGCTGCGCACGCGTGGGCGCCCCGCCCGGGATCGAGCGGACATGGTTCTCCCTGTGTCTGTGGGGGTTGGACAGGGTGGAGTAGAACCGGTGCTGGTGATCCGTGTGCGATCGGTGCCCGCGCCGTGGGGGGCGGGGCATGGGCACTGTAGGAGGACTGGACCAATGCGTCAACAGGTCTGAACCACTGGGGAGTTGCTTGGTGGACGGCGCCGCGGGTGGGGGCGGGCGAGTGGGGGCGGACCTCGCCAAGGTTCCCGCCGTCCGGTGGGCGCGGGCGGCGGGAACCAGGGGTGTGTCGGGGGCTTGGTGGGCGGGAACCCAGGGGTGTGTCGGGGGCTTGGTGGCGGCCTACTCCTGGACGAGGGCGAACGCCTCGATCTCGATCAGCACCTCGGGCAGGAACAGCGCCGCGACCTGCACCGCGGAGCTGGCCGGCGGGTTGGCGGTGTTCACGTGCTCGTCGCGGGCCTCGCGGATGGCGGGCAGGTAGGCGATGTCGGTGACGAAGATGGTGAACTTCACGACGTCGTCGAAGCCGGCGCCGGCCGCGGCCAGGCAGCGGCGCAGGTTCTCGAACACCTGGCGCGCCTGCGCCTTCGGGTCGCCCACGCCGACGAGGTTGCGGTGCTCGTCGAAGGCCACCTGGCCGGAGACCTGGACCAGGCGGCCGGTGCCGGTGACGACCTGGGTGTAGCCGGTGCCGGGGGCGACGCCGGGCGGCTCGGTGATGTGGGTGAGGTGCTGGTTGGTGGTCATGCGGGCCATCGTGGCGCATGGCGGGACGCTGCCGCACCCGCCTTTCGCCTTTCCTCGGAGGAGCGTGACGTACGGGCGGGCGGGGCGGCTGCGGGACGCGCGACCCGCCAGGGATCAGCGCACGATCTCGGGCAGGTCGCGCAGGAACGGGCGGTCGGCGGCGGGGAGTTGCGCGAGCGGTCCGGCGGCGCGCAGCACGACGTCCAGGACGCCGTCCGGGTCGGCGGCGTAACCACCGCTGGCCCAGGCCGCGTTGGCCTCGACCACGGCCCAACCTCCGTCCGTCGGGCCGACGTCCACCACGGCGGCGCTGGGCAGACCGGGCCCGCCGGCGGCGAGGACGTCGGCGGCGAACGCGAGGACCTCGCCCGCGTCCGCGCCGAGCGGCGCGACGCTCAGCTCCCCGTCCACCGCGTACCGGGAGGCGGCCCGGACGGTGCCGTCCAGGACGAACAGCCGGTACTCGCGCCGGAACCGCACCACCTCGCTCACCTGCACCGGCGTGTCACCGTCCAGCACCTCGGGCCCGGGCAGCGCGGCACCGTCCTCGTAGACGCGGGCGGCGAACACCTTGTCGGCCGGCGGCTTGACGAACGCGGGACCGCGCAGCTCCCGCGCCTCGGCCAGCGTCGTGCAGGACACCCGGCGCCCGGTCAGCTCGCGCGGCAGGTCGCCGAGCCAGGTGGCGGACGGCTCCAGGAGCGCGAGCCCGAGCGCCCGTCCGACGGCGTCGCCGAACAGCGGCCCGCCGTACACGTGCACGGGCGGCGTCGAACCGAGCAGTTCCTCCGGCGCCTGCCAGGACGTCGCCGTGAACGCGCGCAGGCCGCGGCGGCCGGCGGCGGTGCGCAGCTGGAGGCCGGTCTCGTTGATCCGGGGAGCGAGGAGCAGGACGGCGCCGGCGGCCCCGGTCCCGGGCGTGGCTCGGGGCGGCGTGGGTGCGGGGGCGTTCATGGTGCTCATGGCGTCGATGGTGCCGCCGGCGGTGTGGCGCCCACCACCGGTTTTCCGCCCATTGCGTCCCCGGTGGCTCTGGCCGAGGGGCCGGTGGGCGTGCCAGAGTCGTGCGGGCGCCGTCCGGGCACCCCCGGACGGCGCCCGCGGTCCGACCCACCCTCAGCCGGAAAGCAGGCCCCGCCGATGACCAGCGAAGCGCCGTTCGTCCACGTCACCACCGCCGACGCCGTCACCACCTTGACCCTCGACTCGCCGCACAACCGCAACGCGCTCTCCACCCGCCTGATGGCCGAGCTGCACGCCGGCCTGGCGCTCGCCGCGGCCGACCCGGACGTCCGGGCGGTGGTGCTCGGGCACACCGGCAAGGTGTTCTGCGCGGGCGCGGACCTGTCCGAGGCCACCGGCGCCGACCCGACGGTCGGCCCGCGCGGCCTGGTCGAGCTCCAGCGGGCGATCGTGGACTGCGCGAAGCCGGTGATCGCCGTGATCGACGGGCACGTGCGGGCCGGCGGCCTCGGCCTGGTCGGCGCGGCCGACCTCGCCGTCGCCGGACCGGCCGCCACCTTCGCGTTCACCGAGGTCCGGCTCGGCCTCGCGCCCGCCGTCATCTCCCTGCCGCTGCGCCCCAAGCTCGACCCGCGCGCCGCCTCCCGCTACTACCTCACCGGCGAGGTCTTCGACGCCGCCGAGGCCGCGCGGATCGGGCTGATCACCCGCGCCACGGCGTCCGCCGAGGACACCGGCACCGCGCTGAAGGAGCTGCTGGACGCGCTGCGCCAGGGCTCGCCGCAGGGGCTCGCGGAGTCCAAGCGGCTGGCGAACGCCGAGGTCGTGCGCTCCTTCGAGCGTGACGCGGACGAGCTGGTGGAGCTGTCGGCGCGGCTGTTCGGCTCGGCGGAGGCGCAGGAGGGGATGCGGGCGTTCCTGGAGAAGCGGCCCGCGCGCTGGGTGCGCTGACGCGGCGGGCCGTCCCCCCCCGTTCTCCCGATCTCCCGTTATCCGGTTCTTTTGTGCGGCCGGACCGGTTCTCAGCCGATGCCGGCCGTCTCGCGCCACAGGCGCAGCAGGTCCTCGTCCCCGGTGTACGTGGTGGCTCCGGCGTGGTCGGCCGGGAGACGGTTCCAGAGCAGCGGGTAGAGCTCGTGGGCCGGGCCGGCGATGGTCAGGTCCGCGGGCTCGGCCGGGGCTCCCGGTTCGCCCGGGCCGTTCGGCGCGTCCGCGGTGGCGGTCACCACCGGCTCCTGGCTGATCGTCACCCGCCAGGCGCCGGGGCCGTCGGTGGCCCGGACCAGGACGGTGCGGGGCTCCTCGCTGCGCAGCTTCGAGCGCGGGCGGACGAGGAACCCGCGCAGCAGCTCGTCGACGCCGTCCAGGGCGAGCGCGGTGTCCGCCCGCGGGCCCTCGGTGCCGGCCGCCGCGTCGGCGTCGAGGCGGTGGATGGCCGTCTCGTGCGCCTGGCGGCGGGCCCAGAACGCCAGTGGGCTGGGCGCGGGGAGGAAGAACCAGCAGTCGACGTCGGCGGGCGCGGCCACCAGCGTGTCCACCAGCGCGGCGTGGCCCTCGCGGTACCAGTCGAGCAGCGCAGCGTCGGACGGCACCGGGCCGACCGGCTCGCTCCCGCCGTCCAGGTCGAGCGGTTCCCGCAGGCCCCGGGCGGGGTGGGCGGCGGCCCAGCGGTGGACCGTGCCGACGTGCCGCAGGAGGTCGGCGACCTGCCAGTCCGGGCAGGTCGGGACGGGGGCGGTGAGGCCGGCGCGGGCGGCGGCGTCGGCCAGCAGGGCGCCTTCGAGGCGCAGGGCGTCGATGTGCTCGGAGATGTCCATGGTCCGGAGTGTTCCACGGCGGGCGGACATCGGGTCTGGGTTATCGGGGGGCGGATGTGTCTGCGGGCTGCGGGGGTTGAGGGTCGGCGCGGGTGTGGGGCGTGCGTGCGGTGGCGAGTGCGAGTGCGAGTGCGGGTGTGGGTGTGGGTGCGGGGCGTGCGTGCGGCGGGTGTGGGCCGGGGTGCGGGGGTGGCGTGTGGGCCGGGTGTGATGTTGGCCGCCCGGTGGCCGGACGGACCCTACGGGCCGGTAACGTGAGCGCATGCCGAAAACCCGTTCCCTCGTCTCCGCCGTCCGGGCCGGCGGCCGGCGTGCAGCCGGACGCCTCGTGCACCGGGGCTGGCGCTGGGTGCAGCGGACCGGCGCGGTCAGCAACCAGAACCCGGGCCCCTACCGCTTCGGCGAGTTGGGGGACGGGACGACGCTCGCGTTCCCGCTCGGGGCGGTGTTCAACGAGCAGTGGATCACGATCGGACCGTTCTCGATCATCGGCGAACGGGTCACCATCAGCGCCGGCTTCCTGCCCGGCCTCGACCTCGGGCCCGATCCGATCGTGCGGATCGGCGGCGGCTGCGTGATAGGCCGCGACAGCCACATCGTCGGGCACCAGTCGATCGTCCTCGGCGACGACGTGTGGACCGGGCCCGGCGTCTACATCTCCGACCAGGCGCACGAGTACCGCGCCACCGACTTGCCGATCGGCAAGCAGTGGCCGCGCAACGAACCCGTCGAGATCGGCTCGGGCAGCTGGATCGGCACCGGCGCGGTGATCCTGCCGGGCGCCCGGATCGGCCGGAACGTGGTCGTGGCCGCGGGCGCGGTGGTGCGCGGCGAGGTGCCCGACCACAGCGTCGTCGCGGGCGCGCCGGCCAAGGTCGTGCGGCGCTGGACGCCCGAGGACGGCTGGCAGCCGCCGCTGCGCCACGAGCCGCCGCAGCCGGTGCCGGACGGTGTGACGGCGGAACAGCTGCGCGCCCTGGTGGGGTGGGACCTGCGCCTGCCGGGTGAGTCGGCCTGAGGGTGGGGCCGGGCGCCTGACGTCCGGCGCCGTCAGGCGGCGGGGCGGAAGGTGATGACGGCGGTGACGCCGTCGGGCCGGAGCCGGAGCGGGCCGGGGTGCCGGAGCAGGGCGGCGTCGTACCGGGCGAGGTCGGTGGCGTCGTCGGTGGCGTCATCGGTGGCGGTGGCGGTGGCGGTGGCGGTCGCGGTGGCTGTGCCGGTCGCGGTGTCGACTGAGGCATCGGTCGAGGCGTCGATGGTGGTGGAGCCGGCGAGGCAGACCACGAGGACGGAGCCGCCCGGCGGCACGTCGGCGGATGCGGGCGCGGTCACGAGGGCGACCTCGGCGGTGACCCTTCCGCGACGGGTCATCACGTTGAAGTCGACCACCGGGCCGGCGAGCAGGCGGCAGTCCGTGCTGGCGTCGCCGGGGAAGGCGAAGGGCCGGTAGGGCGCGTCGATCCGGTGCTCGGCTCCGTCGACCGTGAGCACCATGCCGGGGCCCTCGACCAGGGTGATCACCCGGTCGATGCCGGGGAACGGGGAGAACGGACCGGCGGTGGCGACGTCCGCCAGGCTGACCCGCCACTCGAAGCCGTCCAGCGCGGCCCCGGCGGGGAAACCGGCGACCTCCCGGGTCACCCCGCCCCCGTTGAGCCATGCCGTGGCCGGGCGCTCGCTCGCCCGGAGTGTCTGGATCCGCCCGGTGGTCGTCATGGGCGGCATCATGCCACTGCGGGTGGGGGCGGGTAACGGCGGACGGGCGACGGCGGACAGATGACAGAAAACAGATAACAGAAAACAGATGTTGAAATCTGTCAGCTGTTATCTGTCCGCCGTCCGCCGTCCGCCGTCAGCGCCGCCGCACCGTCAGCGGCAGGAGCGCCCCTGCCGCCGCCGCGACCGCCACGGTGGTGAGTGCGAGCGGGAGGCCGGCCGCGTCGGCGAGGAAGCCGATGACCACCGGCCCGATCAGCATCCCGCCGTACCCGAGCGTCGACGCGAGCGCGACGCCCTGCGGCCCGCCGGCCGAACCCGCCCGGGCGATGGCGAGCGGGAACAGGTTGGCCAGGCCCAGGCCGACCAGGACGAACCCGCCGATGGCGAGCGGCACCGACGGCGCGAGCGCCGCGACCAGCATGCCGGCCGCCGCGGTCAGGCCGCCCAGGAGCATCAGCCGGGTCTGCCCGAGCCTGATGGACAGCCAGGTGCCGCCGACCCGCCCGCTGGTCATCGCGAACGCGTACGCCGCGTAGCCCGCGGCGGCCGTTCCGGCGCTCGCGTGCACGTCGTCGGTGAGGTGGAGCGTCGTCCAGTCGGCGATCGCGCCCTCCCCGTACGCGGTGCACAGGGCGGTGAGGCCGAGCAGGACGACGATCAGCCCGGCGCGCGGGCCGGCGCCACCGGTCTCGTCCGCGCTGCTCCCGCCCGCGACCTGCGGCGCGTCCGGGCTGCGCAGCAGGACGACGCCCGCCGCCGCCGTGATCACGAGGCCGAGCAGCCCGCCGAGGGCGAGCGTCCAGGAGGCGCTGAGGGTGCCGGCGAGGAGTCCGCCGACGCCCGCGCCGACCAGGCCGCCGAGGCTGTACCCGGCGTGGAAGCTGGGCATGACGGGCCGCCGGAGCTGTGCGACCAGGTCGACGGCGGCGCTGTTCATGGCGACGTTCGCGCCGCCGTATCCCGCGCCGAACAGCAGCAGGACACCGCCGAGCGCGGCCACCGAGTGCGCGTGTGCGGGCAGCGGCACGGCGAGGCTGAGCAGGGCGAGCGAGCCGACGGTGACCGGCCGCGAGCCGTACCGCAGGCAGAGCCGGCCGACCACCGGCATGGTGAGGACGGCGCCGATCGACAGGCAGAGCAGGGCGAGTCCGAGGGCGCTGTGCGAGGCGTTGACCTGGCTGCGGACGTCCGGGATCCGGACCACCCAGGTGGCGAAGAGGAAGCCGTCGACGGCGAAGAACGCGGTCAGTGCGAGGCGCGCCGGACTCCAGGGGCTGTCCGTTCGCGGGGGTGTGCTGCGAGACTGGTGGGAGTTCCGGTCGGTGGGGGCAGAGGCACGGATTTTGTTTCGAAGCGGCACAAAGTCACAATAGGGTCGTGCAGCTCTCATCATCAAGTCCGAAAGCGGGCCCAGGGACCGACTCCGAGGCGCAGCGCGACGCCCACCGCCGTGCCGCCCCCGATCGCGGTCGGACGCTGCTCGGCCCCGCGCTCTCGCTCATCCACACCGGTCAGACACCGACCCGTTCCGCGCTCACCCGGGCGCTGGACGTCACGCGCGCGACCGCCGGCGCCGTCACGGCCGAGCTGGAGGCGCTGGGCCTGATCACGGTCGACTCCCGTCCTGCGGGTGGCGGGCGCGGGCGCCCGTCGCACCGGCTCGCGATCGACCCGCAGGGCCCGGTGGTGATCGCGGGGCAGATCCACACGGACGGGCTGAGCGTCACGCTGGCCGGGCTCGGCGGGCTGCTGGACCCGCCGGTCCACCTGCCGCTGCCCGCCGCGACCGACCCGGTCCGGATGCTGCGCGCCGTCGCCCAGGCGGGCGCCGAGCTCGCCCGCTCCACCGGCCGCCGCTGCCTCGGTGCGGCGCTCGCGCTGCCCAACCCGGTCACCGAGCCGGACGGCACCGCGCTCGCCGCCCTGCACTTCGCCTGGCCGAGCGGCACGCCCGTGGCGGACCTGTACGACGTCGAGGTCGGCCGCGCCGACCACGGCCCGCACGCGCTCGACCCGCTGCCCACCGCCATCGCCAACGACGCCAACCTCGCCGCGCTCGCCGAGTACCGCCACGGCGCCGGGCGGGGTGCCCGTCACCTGCTCCTGGTCACGTCCGGGCACAGCGGCGTCGGTGGTGCGCTGGTCATCGACGGGCGGCTGCACACCGGCAGCGCCGGGCTCGCGCTGGAGGTCGGCCACCTCACGGTGGATCCGCAGGGCCGGCCCTGCGTGTGCGGCAACCGCGGGTGCCTCAACGCGGAGACGGATCCCGACGCGCTGCTCGCCGCCGCCGGGCTCACCCCCGAACCGGGGCGCGCGGTGCTCGACCAGGCGCGTGACCTGTGCCGGGCCGCGGCGACCGACGAGCGCGCGCGGGCCGCGGTCGAGCACGTCATCGACCGGCTCGGGCTCGGGCTGGCCGGTGTCGCCAACATTCTCAACCCGGACCGCGTCGTGCTCAGCGGTCTCCACCTCGACCTGCTGGAGGCGGCGCCCGAGCGGCTGCGCGCGGTCGTCGCCGAACGCTGTCTGTGGGGGCGCAGCGGACGGGTGCCGATCGTCGGCGCCGAGCTGGCGGACAGCGCACTCGCCGGTGCGGCGGAACTGGCGTGGCGGCCGTACCTGGCGGACCCGCAGTCGGTGCAGGTGGGCTGACAGCGGTCCCACGGGCCGGCGGCTCGGGTGGCTGGTCGGGGCATGGGGGCCGAGGCAGGGAGAGCCGGGCAGAGATAAGCGGAAGCTGGCGATCCGAAAAACGTTACTTATTGTGACTGTCATACACTCGTAGTGAGCAGAGGGGGGTCAAGACGAGGAGAGTGACCATGAGCACCGAGCTGGGCGCCGAACTGGGCAGCGCGCCGGGCGGCGGACGCGGCATCGAGCCGACCGTCGACGTCGACCGCTCCGACGCGGACTACCGGGCCTGGCTCAAGGAGGCGGTGCGCAAGGTCCAGGCCGATGCCAACCGCTCCGCCGACACCCACCTGCTGCGCTTCCCGCTGCCGACCGAGTGGGGGATCGACCTGTACCTCAAGGACGAGTCCACCCACCCGACCGGCTCGCTGAAGCACCGCCTCGCCCGCTCGCTCTTCCTCTACGGGCTCTGCAACGGCTGGATCCGCCCGGGCAAGCCGGTGATCGAGGCGTCCAGCGGTTCCACGGCCGTCTCCGAGGCGTACTTCGCGCAGCTCGTCGGGGTGCCGTTCATCGCGGTGATGGCCAAGAGCACCAGTCAGGCCAAGATCGACCTGATCGAGTTCCACGGCGGCGAGTGCCACCTGGTGGAGCGCTCGGACGAGGTGTACGCGGCGTCCGCGCGGCTCGCGGAGGAGACCGGCGGCCACTACATGGACCAGTTCACCTATGCCGAGCGCGCCACCGACTGGCGCGGCAACAACAACATCGCCGAGTCGGTCTTCGCCCAGCTGCAGCTGGAGCCGCACCCGGAGCCGGCCTGGGTCGTCGCGACCGCGGGGACGGGCGGCACCTCGGCGACCATCGCCCGCTACGTCCACTACATGCAGTACGACACCCGGATCTGCGTCGCGGACCCGGAGAACTCCTGCTTCTTCGACGGCTGGGTGGACCACGACCCGGACGCGGTGTGCGCGAGCGGTTCGCGGATCGAGGGCATCGGGCGGCCCCGGATGGAGCCGAGCTTCGTGCCCGGCGCGATCGACCGGATGATGAAGGTGCCGGACGCGGCCTCGATCGCGGCGGTGCGGGTGCTGGAGCAGGTGCTCGGGAAGAAGGCGGGCGCCTCCACCGGGACGGGGCTGTGGAGCGCGCTGAAGATCGTCGCCGAGATGCGGGCGGCCGGTCGGCACGGCAGTGTCGTCAGCCTGATCTGCGACCCGGGCGACCGTTACCTGGACAAGTACTACTCCGACGACTGGCTGGCCGGCGAGCGGATCGACATCGCGCCGTACCGGGCAGCCCTGGAGTCGTTCCTGGCGGGCGGGGCCTGGGAGGGGTGACGGGGTAGGACGAACGGCTAACAGCTGACAGATGACAGATTTCGAAATCTGTTATCTGTCAGCTGTTATCTGTCAGCTGTCGCGCTTCCGCGAGTCCCTTCCCGCGTCTACCGCCACTCGAGGAAGTGGGCGTTCCAGCCGGCCGAGGTGAGGCTGTCCGGCGCCGGCACCTTGGTCGGTGCGGCCGGAGGTGTGGCCTGCGCGGTGTTCGCGAGGTAGACGGACACCTGCGGGGATCCCGGCTCGCTGGAGGCGAAGAGGAAGCGGTGGCTGTCGGGCGAGATCAACAGCCCGTGGTTCTCGTGGTCGTTGGCGGGCAGCAGGTTCTGGCCCGGCGTCGTCGCGTCCGGAGCGGCGGTGTAGAGGTTGCGGGCGTCCTGGCTGTCGCAGAGCAGCGTGTCGGGTCCGGTCCAGCCGACCGGGTCGCAGACCGCGGGCTTCCCCTTCTTCTCCTCGCTCATGCCGTTGACCGCGGGCCCCACCGACGCGGAGTCGAAGAGCGTGGCACCGACGGTCATCCGGCGGCCGTCGGGGGAGTCGAACCGGCTGCGGCCCAGTGCCACGGGCCCCTTGCCGGACGGCGGCGGGATCACGAAGGGCTCGGTGCCGGACTCGCCGTGCCAGTGGTCCACCAGTGCGTGGTCCCCGCTCACCGAGCGGCTGCCCAGGTGCGTCTCGCTCGCGCTCCCGTCGCTGCTGGTCGCCTCGTAGGTGAACCACATCGTCGAACCGTCGGCGGAGAACGCGGCGTCCGTCTCCCGCGGCGTCATCCCGAAGCCCCCGTCGCCCGTCAGGTCGGTGAACTTCCGTGACCGGTCGACGTAGCCGACGTGCCGCGATTCACCTCCCGCGTTGATCGCGACGGCCATCCGCGTGTAGTCCCGGTCGAACAGCGCCCGGATGCCGGAGGCTTCGCCGGCGACCTGGTACGGCGAGTGCTGCTCGCACAGTTCGTGCGTCACGTTGGTCATCACGGTGGGGGCCGGCAGGACGAAGAGGGCCTCGGCCAGCGGATGCCAGTCCCGCGTGTCCCAGCCGGTGACCTGGACCGCGCCACCGCTGGAGTTCTTGGTGCAGACGGCGGTCACCACCATGTTCGTCTTCTTCGAGAAGTCGCCGCTTCCCGCACCCGAGTTGCCCGTGTCACCCGCTCCGCCCGCGGCTCCCGCACTGGTCGCGGCGGGCGGGGCCGGCCGGCCGTTCCCGCCCTGGGTGCCCAGGGCCGGGTTGTTCCCGGACGAGCAGCCCGCAACTCCGGCCAGTACCAACAGGATCGAGGCGGCTATTCGCCTGCCGTGTGTCATCGTGTTTCCCCCGTCGCCGACTGTCGTGCCGTCCGGCAGTATGACGTACATGGGGCAAGAAACGTGACGGAATGTCAGGATGCGCGGGCTGCCGGAAGATCGGCCGGGACGAGGATCTGGAGCTCCTCGGTCGACGGGTCGGCCAGCTGGGCGACGCGCATCGCGTGCCGTTCGACCATCGTCTCGAAGACTTGCCGGGCCGTACGCCCGTTGCCGAAGTTGGGGCCGCGCTCGATCGTGGCGAAGTGGTGCAGCAGCGCGTCCTCGGTGGCCTCGGTGAGGGCGTACTCGTGCTCGGCGCACTGGGCGCGGGCGATGTCGAGGAGTTCGTCCGCCGAGTAGTCGGCGAATCTGATGGTGCGTGAGAAGCGGGACGAGACACCGGGGTTGGCGGAGAGGAAGCGTTCCATCTCGGCGGTGTAGCCGGCGACGATGACGACGACCTCGTCCCGGTGGTCCTCCATGAGCTTGACCAGGGTGTCGATCGCCTCCCGGCCGAAGTCGCGGGCGCCGTCCTCGGGGGCGAGCGCGTACGCCTCGTCGATGAAGAGGACGCCGCCGCGCGCGCGGTCGAAGGCGGCGGCGGTGCGGATCGCGGTGGAGCCGATGTGTTCGCCGACGAGGTCGACGCGGGCGACCTCGACGAGGTGTCCGCGCTGGAGCACGCCGAGGGAGGCGAGGATCTCGCCGTAGAGGCGGGCGACGGTGGTCTTGCCGGTGCCGGGGGCGCCGGTGAAGACGAGGTGCCGGCGCAGCGAGGGGGCCTTGAGCCCGGCCTGGCGGCGGCGCCGGCCGACCGAGATCAGGTCGATGAGGGTGCGCACCTCCTCCTTCACGGTGGCGAGGCCGACGAGCGCGTCGAGTTCGGCGAGGGCTTCGTCGGCGGGCCGGCAGTCGGGGATCGGCGCGATCCCGGGCATGGCGGTGGGCGGGGCCAACGCCGCTACGGCGGTGGTCAGTTGGGCGGAGCGCGGTGCGGGTAGGTCCGTTGCGCCGGCGGCCGGTCCGAAGGCGGACCCGGGGGCCGTCCCGAAGGCGGCCCCCGGCGCCGCGCCCGCGGCCGGCCCGACGTCGTCGGAGGTGCAGCCCTCGGCGACCGGCCCCGGTTCGGAGAACTCGAAGCCGGCCCGCTCGTTCTGTTCGGCCCGGCAGCGCAGGAGTTGGCTCCGGCAGCCGTCGATGATGTGGAAGCCGAAGCCCTTGCCGTGCGAGACCCGGCAGTCCTCGAAGGTGCCGCGTCCCTGGGCCGAGACGTACACCCCGGCGTCGGTGCTGGCGCGGACGGTGCAGTCGCGCAGCACCGGGTCGGCGCCCTTGGTGACGATGACGCCGGTGGCGACGTCGGAGATCTCGCAGTCGGTGAGGATGCCGCCGCTGCCGTGGTCGCGGAACCACAGTCCGGTGCCGGCCTCCTGGACCCGGCAGGCGGTCAGTGTCACCTCGGCGCCGCCGCTGACGGAGACCGCCGAGCTGCGGATCCGGCTGAACGAGCAGCGGTCGGCGGTGGCGGCGGAGTCGCGGTCGAGGACGAACAGCGCGTCGGGCAGGTCGTGCAGGGCGCAGTCGGTGAGGGTGAGCCGGGCGCCGTCGCTGACCCACAGTGCCGGGTACTCGCCGGTGGAGCCGTGGATCTGGCTGGACTCGGCGACGGCCTCGGTGCCCTGGTCCCAGACGGAGAGCGCGCCGCGCCCGAAGTCGCGGACGGTGCTGTGGGAGAGGGTGAGCCGGGCGCGGCCGCGCAGGTCGGCGCCGTTCTCGGGCAGGTCGTGGACGCGGCAGCCGGTGAGGGTGAGTTCGGCCTCGCCGTCGAGGGTCAGGCCGTTGCCGGTGACGCGGTGGATCTCGCAGTCGACGAGCCGGCCGCCGGCGTGGGCCTCGGCCTGGACGCCGCTGCCGCGGATCTCGTAGATCTCGCAGCCGGTCAGTTCGGCGGCGCTGCCGGGGTCGGAGAGCAGGACGCCGGCGCCGGCGGTGTGGTGGACGCGGCAGCGTTCGAGGGCGGCGGTGGCGCCGCCGAGGACGGCGAGTCCGGCCTGGGCGGCGGCGGCGACCTCGCAGTCCTCGAACGCGGCGGCGGTGCCTTCGCCGCGCAGCCGCAGGCCGAGGCCGCCGGGGTTGGCGACGACGCAGCCGCGCAGGGTGGGGCGGGCGCCGCCGGTGATCTCGAACCCGCTGGCGGAGCGGCTCTCCACGCGGCAGCCGCTGAAGGAGGGGGCGGCCTCGGGGCCGGTGACGAGGACGGCGGGGACGGAGGTGTCGCCGCCCTCGACGACGAGGTCGCGGACGGTGGCCGAGGCGGTGACGGTCAGCGGCACGCCGGAGGGCGGGTCGATGCGGACGGTGCCGGGGCCCTGCGCCGGGACGATCGTCACGGGCTTGTCGAGCAGCACGTTCTCGCGGAAGGTGCCGGGGCGGACGGTCACGGTGTCGCCCGGTTCGGCGGCGGCGAGGGCCTCCGCGAGCGTGTCGTACTCGCCGGCGCGGCGTCGCCAGCGGGATGCGCTGTCCTGGGTGACCCGGACCCTGTGCTCAGCCATGACGGTCTGTCGTCCCCACCTTCGTCGAGCCGGCGATCATCGGGCCGTGCGCGCTGCGGTGCGCGGGCCGTCCGCCCACCGTAGCGCGCCCGCGGGGGTGCTCCGGCCGGTGCCCGGCCGGTGCCCGCGATCGTGCGGGCACCGGCGGATCCCGTCTTCACCACATGTTCCGCCCACCGGTTTCAACGAGCGCACACACTCCTGGTTCCGGAGCGGGAGTTGCGCGGTGGGGGTGGTGGGTCGCGTGGTGCGCGCGGGAGCGCGTGCGGCGGTGCTCAGCTCAGGCGCGGGAGTCGACCGGCCACCGCCGGCCGTCCTCCAGGACCTCGACCTCGTCGCCGAGCCGCAGCGTGCCGAGGACGTCGCCGCCCTGTCCCGGGAGACCGGTGGAAGCCGGCCGCTCGGGGATGAGGTTCATGCCGAACGCGGCCTGCTTGCGCAGCCGGTGGTGCTTGGCGAGGGTGCGCAGCGGTTCGGGCCCGCGCCGCTCGCCGCTCTCCTGGTCGGTGGTGGTGACGACGCAGCGGCCGCAGGGCTTGACGACCCGGAAGGTCAGCTCGCCGATCCGGATCCGGCGCCAGCCGTCCTCGGCCCACGGTTCGCTGCCGTCGACCACGACGTTGGGGCGGAAACGTTCCATCGGCAGCGTCTCGTGGCCGTCGGGGTGCGCGGCGGCGACGAGTTCGTTGAGGCGGGCGAGCGAGGCGGTGGTGGCGAGCAGCAGCGGGAACCCGTCGGCCATCGAGACGGTGTCGCCGGGCTCGCCGTACTCCGGGTCGACGGGCCGGGCGTGCGGGTCGTCCAGGTGCACCAGGCGGTACTCGCCGAGGTGCTCGGCGATCCACTCGTGCGCCTCCTTGGGCGCCTCGGCGGCGCGGAAGCGGGTGCCCCAGACCTCGACCTCGGCGAGCGGGTCGCCGGCCGCGACGGTGGGGGCGGTGATCTCGATCCGGTCGCCGCCGGGGGCGGTGAGGGTGAGCGTCCCGTCCCGGCCGAGGCCGGTGCGGATCTGGCCGAGGGCGGGGTTCTCCCGCTGGCTGACGAAGCGCCCGGTGGGGTCGGCGAGCATCCAGCGGCGGTCTCCGGCGAGGCCCCAGGGTTCGACGGGGGCGCTGTCGGGGCTCACGCGGTACATGGACTTGACGGGGTAGACGTGGAGTCCGGAGAGCTGCATCCCTCCATCCTGCCAGCCGCGATCGCGCCGGTCGGATCGCCCCCCGTGCGTGCGCGCACTTCCGTGGGCGCGCCGGGCGGTCCGCGTACCCGCCAAAGCGTGCGCCCCTTCGCGCCCCTTGTGTGTGCCCCCTGAACGCGCACGGACCCCTGAACGCGCACGGACCGCCCGGACGCCGTGGGGGGCGTTCCGGGCGGTCCGTGGATGACCCGTTTCTCCGTTCGCCCGGCGTTCAGGGGGCGCCGGGTGGTACTCAGGTGGTGCGGGTGCGGGCCGCGTGGGGGTTCGGCCCTGGGAGGTCAGTGGCTCAGTAGCCCTGGCCCTGCGGCTGGTAGCCGTTCTGCTGGAACTGACCGGGCTCGCCGTACGGGCCCGGACGCTGCGGCTGCATCGGGCGCACCGGCGCGACCGGGGCCATGGCCGGGCGCAGCGGGCCGCCGCCGAAGGACTGGTCGCCCTGGCCGGGGAAGCCGGGGCCGGCCTGGCCCGCGCCGTTGAACGACTGCTGGCCGCCGAAGCTCTGCGGGCCGCCGTGCTGCTGGCCCGGCTGGCCGGGCCCGAACGCGCCCGGGCCGCCGATCGGCTGCGCACCGAACGACTGCTGGCCGCCCTGGCCGCCGACGAAGGTGTTCTGGCCGCCGAAGCTCTGGCCGCCGGACGGCTGGTAACCGCCGCTCGCGGTCTGGGCGAAGCCGGGTGCGGACGGCTGCGGACGCTGGTACGCCTGCTGGCCGCCGTAGCCGGGAACGGGCGGCTGGGGCGCGGAGGCGTACGCCGGCGCGGACTGCGCCGGGATGTACGCCGTGGCGGGGCCGGCGGAGGGGGCGCTGCTCGGGCCGGGACCGAGGGCGAGGCGGGCCGGCGGCAGGGCGGGGAGGTTGGAGGCGGCGCTCTCGTAGCCGGCGCCGTAGCGGTTGTCGTAGGACGGGCCGAGGCTTGATCCGTACCCGGACGACATGGCCGGCGGCAGGGCGGCCGGCACATTGATGGGGGCGATCTGCGGGACACCGCGTTCGGCGACAAGGCTGTCGTAAATCGGCGTGCCGGAGGAGAAGGACGGAGAGGGGTAGCCGACTCCGTCGTAGGAGCGGGGCGAGGTCATGGGGCATACGGTAAGCCCACAATGCGCCTGCTGAGGAGAGCGGGAGGGGGAGCAGTTCGAGTGTTTACACAGTCTTCGCTCGCACAAAGGTTTCGAAAGTAGGAAGAACGGACATACCGGCGTTCAGATCCGGACAACCTCGACACCCCGTCAGTGATCGAACAGCGCCCGGACGCACGACCTGCGGGGCCTTGTGGTGACTGGCCGGTGACGGCCCGGGTACCTGGCGGAGAAACTTTTACGGACGGGGCGTGCGCGGGCGCGTTCGAGCCCCCGCCGAGGGTGCGGCGGGGGCTCGTGAATGTTTCGGGGATAAAGTCCCCGTCAGCGTGTGCGCGGGCCGACTTCTCGCCCGTGCGGCCCGACTTGTGCGAGGCCGGGCCGGGCAGTGGGCCCGGTCGGCGCGCCCGCCGGGGGCGCCCAGCTGGTGTGCCTCGTCAGTGTGACTGCAGGGCCTGGGCCTGGGCCGGGAGGCCGGGGTGGCCGGTGACCTCGGAGGTGCAGAACGAGCAGCGCCGCGCCGCGGCCGGGATCGCGCTCAGGCACTCCGGGCAGTCGACCTTGGCGGCCGGCGCCGGCTCGCCCTCCTCGAACCGGGCCTGCAGCTTGCCGACCGGCACCACCACGACGAAGTAGATGACGGCGGCGACCAGGACGAAGCCGATCAGCGCGTTGACGAAGACGCCGTAGGGGAAGCGGGTGCCCGCGACGTCGAAGGTCTTCTGGGTGAAGTCGCCGACGGCGCCGGTCGCGACCCCGATGAGCGGAGTGAGGAAGGCGGTGACGAACCCGGTGACGACGGCGGTGAAGGCCGCGCCGATCACGATGCCGACCGCGAGGTCCACCACGTTTCCGCGCAGCAGGAAGCTGCGGAATCCCTTGAACACCGAGTACTCCAAATCCGTACGGGGGAGGGGGAGATGGGGTACACGGAGGCGCCCCGGCCGGACATCCTGCCGACCGGTCGGGGCTGAGGTCCAACCGCGTTCACCCGATTCGCGTAACGGGCCTCGGAGGGGAGCAGGCCGTACGCAGTCGGCGCCCGGGCGCTCCGCGTACGGGGCGATCCGGCGGGGTCGGTGTCGTTCGGTGTTGTTCGGTGTGGTGTGGTGCGGTTCGGCGGGTTCGGTCCGGTCCGGTTCGGTGCCGTTCGCGGCTGACCGGGGGGCGGCTGCGTGACCTCGTGGTCCGGGCTCCGCCCTCCCTCACACCGGTCGCACGCGCAGTGAGCGTTCGTAGAACTCGACCATCTGGGCGGACACTTGGTGCAGTGTGAACGAGGTGAGGAAGCGCGCCCGGGCCGCCGTCGCCCGCGCGCGGGCCGCTGACCGGTCCGTGAGCGTGTCGGCGATGGCCGCCGCGAGGTCGGCCGACCGCTCCGGCGGGACGAGCCGGGCGTAGTCCCCGGACCCGACGGTCTCGCGCAGACCGGGCAGGTCCGTGCAGACCAGGGGCGTGCCGATGCCCATCGCCTCGATCGCCGCACCGCCCTGGCCGTCCCGCCGCGCGGGCACCGCGACCGCGTCGGCGGCGGCCATCAGATCGGCGACGTCCTCGCGCGGCCCGAGGAAACGGACGTTCCCGGCGGCGTCGGCGAGTGCGCGCAGCCGCGCCGTCTCGGGGCCCTCGGCACCCGCGAGCAACAGGACGGCCGTCGGCTCCGCGCACCGGATCACCGGCCAGGCGTCGAGCAGCACGTCCAGGCCCTTGCGGTGGTACTGGCCGGCGGCGACGAGCACGACGGGCACGTCCCCGGGCAGGGCCAGCGCCCCGCGCACGGCGGCCCGGCGCTCAGGGGTCGCGGTGCCGAGCAACTCCGGGTCCCGTCCGCGCGGGACGACGTCTATCCGCCGGCGGGGCACCCGGAGGCGTTGCGCCGTCGCCGCGGCGACGTACCGGGTGAGGGCGTGGAAGCGGCGGGTGCCCCGGGCGGTCGCGGCGTCCAGCGCCTGGGACGGGCCGAGCCCGGCCGCCCCCGCCGCGCCGGACGGCGGATCGGCCAGGCTGGTGACCACCGGCGTCCGGGCAGCCAGCGCGGCGGCGCGGGCGAGCAGGTCGGAGCGCCGGGCCCCGGCGTGGCGGGTGGTGTGGACGAGGTCGGGGCGGCGCTCGCGGATCAGCCGGTGCAGCGCGGCCGCGGTGGCGGCCCGGCCCGGGCGGCCGACGGCGAACACGGCGGCGCCCGCCTCGGTGAGCTCGGCCTGACAGCCGCCGGGCACGTCGTGGAGGTAAGCGACGTCCAAACCGACGCCCGCGCGCACCAGTTGGGGCGTCATCGCGAGCAGGGCCCGCCCGGCCGCACCGAGCCGGCTGACGTCGTCGATCACCTGAAGCACGTGCACAGGCCACCCCCGCCCTTCACCGGGTGCGTCCGTTCTCCCGTGCCGGACGCGCCCTGACTGCCGATCAGCATCGCAGGTGGCCCGCGCGGCCCGCCAGGGATTACGCGCGAGGGGAACGCCACACGGTGCCGACCGGCGCCGTGTGGCGGGGAACGGGCCGGACCGGGGTGGAACAGGGCCGAACGGTGGGGCGAACCGGGGCGCACAGCGGTCGCATCCGGCGCACGACGGCGGGCTGCCAGCGCACGCCGGGGGTATCAGCGCGGGCGCACGGACCACCACCGGGTGGTGCGAAGGGGCTGTCGCGCGCGTGACGCTGTGCCAAGGTCGTTGCCATGCCCGACGACACGTGCGATACGTCGGCCGACCCGGCCGAAACCCGTCCCCGCATCCTGCACCTGATCAGCGATTCGCGCCGCAGCGGCGCCCAGAACTTCGCCCGGGACCTCCACCACGAGATGCGCCGGCGGGGCCAGTCCTCCGCCCTGATGGCCCTCGCGCCGAACCCCGGCTCACGCTCCTCCCCGGGCTCGCGGTCGGGGCAGCGTATCGAGCAGCAGCCCGACGGCGGGCCGGACCACGGCCCCGCGGCGCGGGCGATACCGCCCGGGGCACGTCCGCAGACGTCGCCGGCGGCCCACGAGCCCCTGGCGCCGGACCAACCGGGCACAACGTCCACGTCCTCGTCCACGTCCTCGCCCGTGTCGCTCCCCTCGCAGTACCGGCAGTACCCGCAGTACCCGCAGCACTCGGAGCACTCGCCCTTCGCGCCTGACGCCCCCGGCGCGCGCACCGCGACCGTCCTCGGCCCCGGCCGGCTGCGTCCCTCCACGCTGCTGGCCCTGCGCTCCGCCGCCCGCGCCGCCGACGTCGTCCTCGCCCACGGCTCCGACACCCTCGCCGCCTGCGCCCTCGCCCTGGCCGGGACCCGCACGCCGTTCGTCTACGTGTCCGTCGGCCACCCCCGCTACTGGACGGGGACGGCGCTGCGCCGGGTCCGCGGCAGCACCCTCCTGCACCGGGCGGCGGCCGTCACCACGCTCACCGACGAGGCCAGGACCGTCCTGGAGGAGCACTTCCGGCTGCCCGACGGAAAGGTGCGGGTGATCCCCAACTCCCGTGCAGCCGAGAGTTATCCGCCCGCGGAGGGGAAGGACGAGCGGCGGGCCGCCCGGCACGCGCTCGGGCTGCCCGTGGACGTCCTGCTGGTGGCGTGGATCGGCGCGATCGCGCCCGAGAAGCGGCTGGACCTCGCGCTCGACGTGCTCGACCGGCTGCCGGACGTCCGCCTCGCCGTCGCCGGGGACGGCCCGCTGCGGGAGGTCCTGGCCCGGCACCCGGCCGCGGCCCGGGCCCACTTCCTCGGTGCGCTGCCCGACCCCGTTCCGCTCTACCGGGCCGCCGACGCAGTGCTGCTGACGAGTGACAGCGAGGGCGTGCCCGGCGCGCTCATCGAGGCGGCGCTGGCCGGGGTGCCGGCGGTGGCGACGGACGTGGGCTGGGTGCGGGAGGTGGTCCGGGACGGGGCGACCGGCGCGCTGGTCGCCCCGGGGGATCCGCTCGCCCTCGCGGAGGCGCTGGCCAAGGTGCTGGCCTGCAACCGAGCGGGCCTCGGCGCGGCGGCCCGGGAGCACGCGCTCGCGCACTTCGAGCTCGGCGCGGTCGTGGACGCCTGGCAGCGGCTGGTCGCCGAGGTGTGGGCGGAGAGCCGGGGGCGGGCGAGACGGGTGACGGCGAACAGATAACAGATGACAGATTTCAACATCTGTTATCTGTCATCTGTTAGTTGTCCGCCGTCGCCCGTCGCCCGTCGTCGGTCCACCGCCGCACGTCACCATCCGTACGCCCCGGTACGCCGATCGGGCGAATCGGGCCCTACCTGCCCTGCGACGACTCGCCGGTAACGAACCGTCACGGCCAGACTGCCCGATGTGAATCCTGCGAAGTCCGAGAAGCCCGAGGCGCCGGCGAAGCCCCTCAAGCCCGTGAAGCCCGCGAAGCCCGCGAAGTCGAAGGCGCTGCTGAGGTCCACCGTCCTGCTCGCGGTCGCCGCCGGGATCGCCGCGTCGCCCGTCCAGGCCGGCGCGGCCGTCCACCGCCAGCCCGCCGAGGGCGTCCAGTACGTGAAGCTCGACCACCCGCAGCCGGTGCGCGAGTCCGCCCGCACCGAGGCGGTCGAGTTCTTCTGGTACGACTGCGGCCACTCGCAGCAGCTCGAACAGCCGCTCCAGGCCTGGTCGGACAAGCACCGCTCGGACGTCGCCCTGCGGCGGGTCCCCGCGATCTGGCAGGGCGGCCCGGAGGAGGCCGTGCAGCGCGGCCACGCGCGCCTGTACTACACGCTGGAGCGCCTCGGCCTGGTCGAGAGACTGCAGGTGAGCGCGTTCCGCTCGGTGCACAACGACAAGGCCGACCTCACCACGGAGGTCGCTGCCACCGACTGGGCCGCGCGCCACGGCGTCGACCCGCAGCGGTTCCGCGAGGCCTACCGGTCCGCCGAGGTGGCGCGGTCGGTCGACGACGCGGCCGCGCAGTTCGTCCGCTACGGCGTCAACGAGCTGCCCACGGTGGTCGTCCAGGGCGAGTACCGCACCTCGCCGAGCAAGGCCGGCAGCGTCGACGCGATGCCCGAGGTGCTGGACTACCTGGTCCAGCAGGAGCAGCAGCGCAAGCACTGATGCCCGGGCCCGGTCGGGCCGGTGACGTGGAGTCAGTGACATGGAATCAGTGAGCTCACCCTTGCCAACTAACCATCTCAATGCTGTTTAATGGTTAGCATGAGCGAGCTGACGATCCCGCACGTCCACCACCGCCACGTCGATCTCGACGGCCTGCGCGTCTTCTACCGCGAGACCGGCCCGGCCGACGCCCCCGTTCTCCTCCTGCTGCACGGCTTCCCGTCCGCGTCGCACCAGTACGCCCGTCTGTTCGACGCGCTCGGCACCCGCTACCGCCTGATAGCCCCCGACTACCCCGGCTTCGGCCACAGCGACAGCCCCGCGCCGGACGCCTTCCACTACCGCTTCGACACCCTCGCCGACGTCGTCGAGCGGTTCTGCCTCGCGCTCGGCCTCGACCGCTTCGCGCTGTACGTCTTCGACTTCGGCGCCCCCGTCGGGTTTCGCCTGGCGACCCGCCGGCCCGAGTGGATCACCGGTCTGGTGGTCCAGAACGGCAACGCCTACGAGGAGGGACTCTCCGACCAGGCGCGGGAGTTCATCGCCAACCGGCACGGCGTCGAGGGTGCCGGCGAACGGGCCCGCGCGATCCTCACCCTGGAGATCACCCGCGGCCAGTACGAGGGCGGCACCGGCGACCCGACCCTCGTCGCCCCCGACGGTTGGACGCTAGACCAGCACTTCCTCGACCGGCCCGGCCGCAAGGACATCCAGGTCGAACTCGCCCTGGACTACCACTCCAACGTCGAGCTCTACCCGGTCTGGCAGGAGTGGCTGCGCGCCGACCAGCCGCCGGCGCTGATCGTCTGGGGCCGCAACGACCTGTTCTTCACGGAGGCCGGCGCCCGCGCCTACCTGCGCGATCTCCCCGGCGCCGAGCTGCACGTCCTCGACACCGGGCACTTCGCGCTGGAGGAGAAGCTGCCCGAAATCGCCCCGCTGATCGACGACTTCCTCGCGCGCACCCAGAAGTGACCTGCGTGGTAGGAGGGTTCAGCCACGCCGCAGCAGGTAGGTGACGAACCCGAGCACGCCCCGGTAGCCGTGCAGCCATGCGGCGCGGTGCCGGTCGGCGGCCTCGCGGGCGGAGGCCGCGCCGGGGTCGTCCGGGTGGTCGAGCGCCCACTCGGCGAGCGTGCCCGTCCACGAGAACTCGTAGGCGTCCCACTCCTGTTGGCTGCTGACGTGCCCGTCCACCGGTGTCCAGCCCTCGGCGATCAGGCGGTCGGTGGTGGTCGCCAGGTCCGCGTAGTCGTCCCGGTCCGCGCCCAGCCCTTCCAGCGCGGCCCGGGACGGCTCGCGCTCCCAGAACGCCTCGCCGACCAGTACCCGCCCGCCCGGCGCGAGTTGATCGCGGACGGCGGCCAACGTCGGCAGCAGCCCGCCGAAAGCGTGCGTCGCACCGACGTTCAGGACCAGGTCGAACGGTTCCGCCGAGCCGAACTCCCGTGCGTCGACGTGGTGGAGGCCGATCCGTCGCACCACGCCCAGCGCGGTCGCCGTCTCCCGGGCCCGGGTCAGCGCGTCCGCGTCGAGGTCGACCCCGACGGCCCGCCACCGCGGGCGCGCGGCCAGCGCTCGGACCAGCCAGGCGCCCTCCCCGCAGCCGAGGTCCAGCATCCGGCCGGCCTCGGCGTGCCCGGTGGCGCGCTCCAGCAGTCGGGCCACCGACTCGTCCGCGAGCGGCGCGGCGACCGGGTGGCGGGCATGGGCGAGACGGGAGAGCCGTTGACGGTCCATTCGAGCAGTATGGATCCGCGACAGCCGGTCGCGCGCGGAATCCCGCGCGGAATCCCAGCCGGATCCCCGCCTCGGAATCCCGCCCCGGATCCCCGCCCCGGATTCCTGCCCCGGCTCCCGAGCCGAACCACGTCAGCCCGCGCCGGTCCCAGAGCCGGACACCCGCCAACCCGGACACCCGCCAACCCGGACACCCACCAACCCGCCAACCCGGAGCCCGGGTGTCAGGCCTGCTGCGAGTACGTCCGGCCCTTCCAGGCCGCTCCCCGCCCGCGCCAGTGCTGGACGGCCGAGTCCACCGTCATCAGCAGGTACATCGCCGCCGTGAACGGGAGCAGCAGCACGGCCGGAGCCGGCTGCCCGTAGTACCGGACCATCGGCAGGTACGTGCCGGCCATCAGCGCCCACGCCGCCCCGCCCGCCACGGCGACCGCCGGAGCCCCCGCGAGCAGGCCGGTCACCGTCGCCACCGGCGGGACCAGGTACACCAGCGCCAGCCCGAGCACCGTCCCGAGCAGGAGCAGCGGCGAGTGCCGCAGCTGGGCGTACGCGCTGCGCGAGACCATCCGCCACAGCTGCTCCAGTCGTGGGTACGGCCGGACGCTGTCGACCTCCCCGGCGAGGCCGAGCCAGGTCCGCCCGCCCGTCGCCTTCACCGCGCGGGCCAGCGACACGTCGTCGATCACCGCGCCCCGGATCGCGGCCACGCCGCCCGCCCGTTCCAGCGCCTCCCGCCGCACCAGCGAGCAGCCGCCCGCCGCGGCCGCCGTCCGTCCGCCGGGGCGGTTGCTCCGGCGGAACGGGTACAGCTGTGCGAAGAAGTACACGAACGCGGGCACGATGAGCCGTTCCCAGCCGGTCTGGACCCGCAGCCGGGCCATCTGGGACACGAGGTCCAGCCCGTTGCTCTCGGCCGCGGCCACCAGCTCGGCGAGCGAGTCCGGGCCGTGCGCGATGTCCGCGTCCGTCAGGAGGAGGTACTCCGCGTCCGGGCCGGCCAGTTCGACGCCGTGCCGCAGCGCCCACAGCTTGCCCGTCCAGCCGGGCGGCAACGGGGGAGGGGTGGTGACGGTCAGTTCCAGGCCGTCCATCGTCCGCAGCTCCGCGGCGAGGGCGCCGGTGCCGTCGGAGCTGTGGTCGTCCACCAGGATCACCCGTGCGCGTCCCGGGTACTTCTGCGCCAGCAGCGTCGGCAGGCTGACCGGCAGCACCCGCGCCTCGTCCCGGGCCGGCACCACGACGGCCGCCTGCGGCCAGCGCGCCGGGGGCCGGCGCGGCGGGAGCCGCACGTCGGTGCGCCAGAAGGACCCGTGGCAGCACGCCAGCCAGAGCCAGACCAGCAGGGAGGACGCGGCGATCCACAGCAGGACGGTCACTCCGGCAGTCTGCCGCAGAACGGGCCCGGAAGGGGGGATCGACTAAAGTCTCGTCCCGTGAAGATCGCACTGATGGACTCCGGAATCGGCCTGCTCGCCGCCGCCGCCGCGCTGCGGAAGCTGCGCCCGGACGTCGACCTCGTGCTGTCGTCGAACCCCGCGTCGATGCCGTGGGGCCCGCACACGCCCGAAGAGATCACCGAGCTCGCGCTCGGCTGCGCCCGGGCCGCGGCGGCGCTCGGGCCGGACGCGCTCGTGATCGCCTGCAACACCGCCTCCGTCCACGCGCTCGCCACCCTGCGGGCCGAGCTCGAACCGGAGCTGCCCGTCATCGGCACCGTCCCGGCCATCAAGCCCGCGGCGGCGCTCGGCGGGCCGGTCGCCATCTGGGCGACCCCGGCCACCACGGGCAGCGCCTACCAGCGCGGCCTGATCCGCGACTTCGGGGGCACGGCGGACGTGACGGAGGTCGCCTGCCCGGGGCTGGCGGACGCGGTCGAGCACGGCGACGACGACGCGATCACCGCGGCGATCGCGGACGCCGCCGCCCGGACGCCCGCCGGCACGTCGGCGATCGTCCTCGGCTGCACCCACTACGAGCTGGTCGAGGACCGCATCCGCGCGGCCGTCGCCGCCACGGTGGCCCCGGGCTTCACCTTCTACGGCTCCGCCGACGCGGTCGCTGCCCAGGCGCTGCGCCGTGTCGCGGACCCGAGCCGCATCGGGACGGGCACGACGACGGTCCTCCACGCGGGCGTCCCCACCGTCCTCCCGCCGGCCGCCGCCCTCTACGCCGAGTCGCGCGCGCTGGTGGCCCCGACCCTCGCGGTGTAGCTCCGCACGCGGGCCCGCCAGGGCCCGGGACGCCGATGGGCGCCGCGTGGAAAGTCGACCCGATCGACTTCCCGCGCGGCGCCCATCGGCGTCCCGGTCTTTTCCCGGCCCCGTACGCGAGGAAGAGGAGTCCGCCCCCTATCCGACCGGCCGGCGGCGCCAGCGGCGGTAGGCCGGCTCCAGGCCGGACAGGATCGTGTCGAACCGGCGGGTGCTGGTCGTGGAGTCGACCTGGAGCCGGCTGATCTGGAGCGGGTGGGAGGGGATCCGCGGCCCGAGGCGGTGGTCGGAGAGGAAGCCAAGGCGGTAGCCGAGCTCCTGCAGGACGGTCTCGGCGCGGGGGTCGTGGCCGCCGTCGGGGTAGGCGAAGGCGATGGGGGGCTCGCCGAGCCACTGCGTGAGGGCCTCGTGGGCGCCCGCGATCTCGGCGCGGACGGTGTCGTCGTCGCAGCGCCCGAAGCACGGGTGCCCCTGGGTGTGGTTGCCGATCGCGATGCCGCCGTCCCGCAGGTCCCGCAGGTCGGCGGGGGTGAGCTGCTCCTGGCTCGGCGGTCGGCGGTCGGCGCTGACCCGCAGTTCGTGCAGGCTGCGCCGGCGGTCGGGGTCCGGCATGGCCTTGAGCCGGGGGAGCAGCTGCGCGGGGTGGCCGGAATCGAGTGAGCGGGCCCGGCCGCCGTGCCGGGCGAGGAAGTCGGCCTCGTGCCACCAGAACGGCCGCTCGGTGCCGATGAGCTCGGAGATGACGAACGCGGCGGCCGGGATGCCGCGGGCATCGAGGGCCGGCAGCGCGTGGGTGAGCACGCTGCGGTCGGCGTCGTCGAAGGTCACCAGCACGCTGCGCGGCGGCAGCGGCCGCTGCTCGGTGACGGCCTGCAGGACGGCGGCGAGGGAGACGGGGGTGGCGAGTCTTCGCAGCCGGTCGAGCTGGGCGCCGAACGAGCCGGGGTCGGTGACGCCGTGGTAGGCGAGGACGGCGAGCCGCTGGGCGGCGCGGGCCCGGAAGACCGGCTGGACGGGGGCGAACCGCAGCCAGTCGACGGGCTCGTTGCGGCGCCGGGTCCCGGCGGTCGCGCCCGCCGTCCACCCCCCGTGCGGCTCGCCCAGGCAGCCGGCGAACGGCGCCAGCGCGCGCACGCCGGGGGCGGTGGTGAACGCCGCGGTGGACATCGACGACCCGGACCTGGACGACCCGGACCTGGACGGCCCGGACCTCACCGGCACGGACCCGGTCGAGACGGACCTGGGCGAGACGGACCCGGACGAGAAGGAAAGCGGCGAAGCGGACCTCGACGAGACCGGCGAGACCGACGAGATGGACGAGGCGGACGACACGGACGACACGGACGACATGGACGAGGCGGACGACACGGATGAAACGGACAACGGTGATACGGACATCGGCACGACGGACATCGGCATGGCGGACATCGACGTGGTGGGCTGGGAATGCGGCACGGTTCCCCCTCGGTCGCCGAGCGGCGTGGCGGTACCGTCGGAGGACGGAGCCCGGCCTCCGACTCCAGTGGGCGGCGGCTCCGCCCCCTGGGTATTCCGGTCCTCGGCGGGGGGACGAACACCCGCACCGCGGACGGCTCCTGGATCGCTCAATGTAGTGGGAGACCCCCACCCCCGGCGGATGGTTGTGCTGGGTGGACGAGGATTTTTCGTGGACCGAATGTGGAGGTGAATTGCATGCTCACGGCAGGTGTGAAGGGTTGCGCTGAGTGCCGGGGGCATCACCGCCCGCGGGCTGCTTCCGGCGTCCGGCCGGGGTACCTTGGGCTCATGGCAGATGCGGACCGTGATCCCTTCCACCTGCACGGCGCGACCCGGATGGCGCGCGCATGGAGCGGCGGTGCCCTGGTGACCCACCAGATTCCGCTGGCCGTGGTGGGTCTGGCCTGCCTGGCGCTGGGGATCGTCGTCGCGGTGATCGTGCCGGACAGCGGCGGGCCCGCGTGGGCGATGGCCGTGGCCGGCTGCCTGGCGGCCGGGGTCCTGCTGCTCGGGCGGATCGCGTTCGGCCTGCTGCGCGACCGCCGCGGCGCCGCACTCTGAATACCGGTCCCGATAGCGGCCGGACGGCGGCCCGATACCGTGCTGATACCGGTCTGAGCGCCGCCCCCGAACACGGTGGGTGAACACCGGAACCGAACACCGCGAGACGCACCGAACTCGCGGAAGTGCGTACGCACGGTGAAGTCGGCGAACTCGGCGAACTCGACAAAAGCAGCCGAAGCGGCCGGATTTCGGCTGGTTCGGTAAAGCGTTCCCCACTTCTTCCACCATTCCCGGGCGACGCCTTCAAACCTCCCCTTACCGTGAATGCGTTCTCTTGGAGGGGTTGCGATGAGCGGCAGCGCCGGGACCGGTGGGTCGGAACCCGCCAGACATGCGCCGGGATCATGAAGCGCGGCGGCGACCTCGCGGTCGCGGCCCTGGCCGGGATCGTCGCGGTGCCGCTGGCGCTGGCGATCGCCGTGCTGCTGCGCTGGGCGGCCGACGGGCCGGTGCTCCTGCGCCTGCCCAGGGCGGGCCGGCACGGCCGCGTGTTCCACGTCCTGCGCTTCCGGACCGACCGGCGCGGACGGATCGGGGAACTGCTGCGCCGCACGGGCCTGGACGAACTGCCCCGGCTGTGGAACGTCGCCCGCGGCGAGATGGGGGTGATCGGCCCCCGGCCCGATCACCCGGCGCAGGTGGTCCACTACGACCGCCGCGAGCGCGCCCGGCTGGCCGTGCGGCCCGGCCTCACCGGCTGGGCGCAGCTCCAGGCCCGCGGGCCGTCCGCCGGGCTGAGCCGCCCGCAGTGGGCGGAGCTGGACCTCTGGTACGTCGAGCACCGCTCGTTCGGGCTCGACCTGCGGATCCTCGGTCTGACGGTCAAGGCGTTGCTGTGCCCGGACGACGGCGCGGTGGGCGACCCCGTACGGCCCGGCCGCCGAACCGGTCGGCCTGGGTAGGCTGCGGTTCATGGCCATTCCTCAGTTTCTCGCCGAGCTCCGTTCCGTGGTGGGCAACCGCCCGCTCTGGCTGAGCGCCGTCGCGGGCGTCGTGCTGGACGACCGCGACCGGGTGCTGCTCGCCAGACGGTCCGACGACGGGCGGTGGGCGGTGGTGGGCGGCATCCTCGACCCCGGGGAGCAGCCGGCCGACGGCGTGGTGCGCGAGGTGCTGGAGGAGACGGGCGTGGTGGCGGTGCCCGAGCTGCTCGCCTCGGTCTCCGTCACGGAGCCGGTGACGTACCCGAACGGCGACGTGACGCAGTACCTGGTGCTGACCTTCCGCTGCCGGGCGATCGGCGGCGAGGCGCGGGTGAACGACGACGAGTCGCTGGAGGTCGGCTGGTTCGCGCTGGACGCGCTGCCGCCGATGATCGACCTCGAACACGAGCGGCTGCGGCACGCGCTGGAGTGCGAGGGGCCGGCGGTGTTCTCGTGGGAGGGCAAGGAGCGCCCCTGACGGTGCCGGGCGCCGGACCGGTCACCCGGGCGATGATCACCCGACGAGTCCCGGGTTACCGGCCGGCCGGTTCGCCCACCGATCGGTTTGCGCCAAAACCTCAGCCCTTGTGCTGGCGGTAGGCCTCCTCGGCCGCGTCCAGGACCGCGGCGAGGTCGCCGCCCGCGGTCGCGGTGGCGACGGCGGCGACCGTGCCCTCGACGAAGGGGGCGTCGGCGAAGCGGACCGGGAACGGCAGGCCGTGCTCGTCGGCCTCGGTGAGCAGGGCCCGTACGGTCGTGACCGCGCTGCCCAGGTCGGCCAGCACGACGACGCCGTGGCCCTGGTCGACCCGGCGGGTGGCGGCGGCCACCAGGACGGCGCTGATGCCGGGTCCGGCGGCCGGGTCGCCCCCGGTGGCGGCGACCGGGGCGGGGGAGTCGGATCCGGTCAGCGCGAGCGCCAGGGTGCGGACGGCGGTGGCCAGTTCCTGGCTGTGGGACACCAGGACGATGCCGACCCGGCCGTGCGCGGGCGGCCGGCCGCGGGTCGGCCGGGGCAGCGGGGCGCCGGAGGGCGGGGTGCGGGGCGCCGGGGGGTGGGCCGAGGGGGCGTCCGAGATGGGGATGACATCGGCGCGGGCGCCGTCCCGGCGGTTCATCGGCTGCTCCCTGCGGGGGTCTCGGGTCGGGACCGGTCCGGGCGGTGTGCCGGGCGGGGCGCCGGGCCGCGGACCGGACGTCGGGTCGAGGTCCTCCTCACTCTGGCAGCTGCCCGCGGCCCCGCCGGGCGGACACGCCCGCCGCCCGCCCGCCGCCCGCCGCCCGCCGCCGGTGCCCGGCCGGGTGGAGACCTCGTCAACCCGCTGACCGGGGCGGGCGGGTGTGGCTAGGCTGGCCGGGAAAGCCGTCGGGAGGAGACCGAGCAGTGGCATCGAACAGCGGGACTGACGTGGAGACGGCCGGCGCCCGGGGAGCCGGGGCGGGGCCCGAGCTCGCGCCCAGCGGGAAGCCCAGGGTGGACTTCACCGGCGCGACGTGGCTGTGCAGCAGCCAGGGGGTCGGGGACGTCCAGATCGCGTTCGTGGACGGGTACATCGGGATGCGGGACGGCCGTCAGGAGGACGGGCCGGTACTGGTGTTCACGCCGGGCGAGTGGCGGGCCTTCGTGCTCGGCGCGCGGGACGGCGAGTTCGACCTCACCTGAGTCGCGGCACGGGCCCGGGAGGGCGAGGAGTGCGGTCGTGGGGCGGCCCCGGGGACGGGGTTCGCCCCACGGGCGTTCCAGGAGTCCCTCCGAGGAGCGGCGCGGGGTTCGCCACGGGCCGCCGCGGATCCGATACGGAAGGGCCGCTGACGGCACGGAAAGGCCGCTGACGGGTCGTCGGAGGGTCGCCGCAGGGCCGACTCGCAGCCGGCTCACGGCCGGTTTCGGGTAGCGATCATCACAACAGATGATCTATTGAGCGTGCCTCGTCAGAATTTCTGTTGACTGTTAGACAAACGCAGCTCAGAGTATGAGCACAGGCAGACGCCGTGCCCACCGCCCCCACGCGGCCAGACACGGCGCCTGCTGTGCGGCCCGGCAGCGTTGCCGGGCCATCCTCCCAGTAGTCCCCTGCGCACCGGGGTGCGTCGGCCGGTCCCGGCCCACGAGGGGCCGGCAGTCGCCGGGAGGTCGGCGCCGAATCCGAGAGCGACTCGGACCGCGGCACCATGTGCTCGGGACCCGCACGCCCCCACGCGGCGGCGTCCCGAGCAGATCCACGGGAGCGACGGGCCGGGGCCCCGCGGATCTGGTCTCTTGTTGCGTGAACTGCACGGAACTGCAGGAACTGCATGGAACTGTTGGCTTGTGGCTGTGCTGTGTGCGACGACGAAGCTGGGTGCTCGGCGGATCGGCACGACGATGTGCACAGTGAGGGATACGCGTGTAGGGCCGCGTATGCGACATGCCGTCCCCCCGGAGGGTGAAACCCAGAACGGCTGTCGTGCTGAACCGAACGTAGCCCGGACGGTTGCTCAGAGTCAACATTGGTCTCTGAGCGTGGATCTCCCGCCGGTGCCCCACCCACCCCGCGAGCGTGGTGTGCCGGACACGTACGATGTTCCCATGTCTTTTCTCCGCCGTCGCTCCGGACAGCCCGCCGGCCCGGACTTCGACGTGCTCGCGATGGACCCGGGCGACTGGCCCGGCGACTTCGGTGCGGCCATGATGACCGGCCCGGACGGCTCCTGCCAGGGGATTTTCCTGCGCTACGACCTGTTCGGCGGCAGAGGCCCGGCGATGTTCATCGGCAACCTCCCCGAGGGCTCGCCGGCCCGGGAGACCGGTGACGACGTCCCCTTCGAGGTGCGCCAGCTGCTCGCGGCCCTGGAGAACGACGAGCCGGTCGACTTCGTCTCGGCCGAGGACTTCCCGGTCATGCTCGGGGACGACCTGCTGATCGTGAAGAAGGTCAAGGTCAGCGAGGAGCGCGTGTTCTGCGCCCAGTTCGGCCGCAGCGACGGCGTCCAGGTCACGATCGCGTCCTGGGACCGACCGATTTCGGACGACCTGTATCAGCTCCTGAAGCCGCTCCCCGCGGACATGTTCCAGCAGGGCTGAAAACCGCCGTCCGCCCCTCGTTCGTCCGCCGTCCACCCGGTGCTCGTCCGGCGGCCGTCCGCCGTCCGGTCCCCGGGCCGCTGCTTGACGGTTTCGATCACCGGTTCGTACAGTCGCGGACATGTCGTGCCGTCTCCCGCTGCTGACCCGCCGCAGCTATCTGGACCTGCGGCGCACCGCCAGCGCGGCGTGTCCGGGCCGCTGAACGGCGGAAGCGCGTCCGGCCGAGCGGCCGGAACCGATCCGGGGTCGGACCCCGTGCCGAACCGGGTCCGGACCTGCGCGCCGCCGACCGACGGTGCGAGCCCGCCCGGCGGGCCGCCCGCAGTTGCCGAGCCCCTGCTGCCGCCCGGAGGCACCCGCACCATGACCACGACCGCCGCCGACCCGTCGCCCGTCGCCGCCGCCCTCGCGGGGCTGCCCCGGGTGGTCGACCTGCTCGCCGCCCGCGCCGAGGAGCACGACCGGGACGCGACCTTCCCCTACCAGGGCATCGAGGCGGTGCACGAGGCCGGGCTGCTCACCCTCACCGTGGCGCAGCGGTACGGCGGCCCGGGCGGCACGCTCGCCGACACCGTCCGGGTGCTGTCCCAACTCGGCCGCGGGGACGCCTCGGTGGCCGTCGTGACCGCGTTCACGCTGCTCCAGCACGCCGAGCAGGCCCGCCGGGCGCCGTGGCCGGCGGCGGGCTACCGGAGGCTGCTGACGGAGTCCCGGCGCGGGCCCGCCCTGGTCAACACGCTGCGCGCGGAGCCCGGCGGCCGGCCGGGGGCGCTGCCGGGGACGGTGGCCCGGCGGGACGGGGACGGCTGGCGGCTCACCGGGCGCAAGACGTACTGCACCGGGGCCGAGGCGCTGGCCTGGATGGCGGTGACGGCGCGGACGGACGAACCGGAGCCGCGGGTCGGTACGTTCCTGGTCCGCGGCGAGAGCGAGGGCGTGGAGATCGATCCCACCTGGGACCAGCTGGGCCTGCGGGCCAGTGCCAGCCACGACGTGGTGCTGGACGCGGTCCGGGTGCCCGCCGAGCTCGCGCTCGGGCTCACGGTCGCGCGCCGCGCCGAGGGCGGGCAGGACGCGCCGGAGCGGACGGCGGGGGACCGCGTCGCGGAGGCCGAACTCGCCCGCGCCTGGCACGATCTGGCCCTCTCCGCGGTCGCGGTCGGGGTGGCGAGGGCGGCCCAGGCCTGGCTCGTCCGGTTCCTGAACCAGCGGACTCCGGCCAATCTGACCGAGCCGCTCGGCGTCCTGCCGCGCTACCGCTGCGCGCTCGGCGAGATCGAGGCCCAGCTGATCGGCGCCGAGGAACTGGTCGAGGGGCTGGCCGCGCGGGTGGACCGGGGCGAGCGGGCGGCCGTCGTGCGGACCGGACCGGCCCACCTGCTGGCGACCAGGGCCGCGACCGCCGCCGTCCAGCAGGCCGTCGCGCTGACCGGCAACCCGGGACTGAGCCGGCGTCACCCGCTGGAGCGCTACCTGCGGGACGTGCTCAGCAGCCGGGTGCACCTGGCACCCGAGGAGGCCGTCCTGGAGTCCGCCGGCCGGGCCGCCCTGGAGCGCGGCGCCCGGCCGTAGGGCGGCTGCCGTCCGGCCTGGTCACGGGGCCGCAGCGGCACGGGTGCCGCGCTCCAGGGCGGCCCGGGACCGGTCGGTCAGCGGGTGCCCACGGCGGCCCGGACGGCCCGGCGGGCCAGCGCGGCGTCGTCGTAGAGGCGGCGGATCATGATCCGCTGCTCCTCGCCCGCGCCCGGGACGTCGTAGAGCCGGATCTCGCGCATCAGCACGAGCACCAGGTTGATCAGGAACGCGTCCCTGGCCATCGTGCCGCCGCTCTGGGCGAGTTGGCTGATCTGACGGCGCGCCGCGGTGTCGCCGGACAGGACGCTCCACAGGACCGCGAGGTCGTAGCCGGGCAGGTACCAGCCGGCCTGCTCCCAGTCCACCAGCACCGGACCGGACGGCGCCAGCAGCATATTGCTGAGCAGGGCGTCGCCGTGGCAGAGCTGGAGCGGGGTGTGGCCGAGGCCGTGCAGCAGGCCGCGCAGGTCGCCGGCGTCCCGGTCGGTCAGCTGGCCGACCGAGTGGTAGCGGGCGATCTCCATCTGGTAGTCCAGCCGGGGCTGGAACACGTCGCCCGGCGGGCGCCACAGGTTGAGCGTCCGGACGGCGGTGAGCAGGGCCCGGACCTCGCCCGGGGTGGGCGCGTTGACGGGGTGGCGTTCCCGGGCGGCCGGCCGCCCGGGAACGCGCTCCAGGACGAGCACGCACCGGTCGTGGTCGGCGGCGACCAGCCGGGGCAGGCGCACCGGCGGACGGTGGCGCACGAACGCCCGGTAGACCGCGACCTCGTGGTGGAAGTCGGCCACCAGCTGCTCGAAGTACTCACTCCGCACGGCCTGCGGCGCGAGGCACTTGGCGACCACCGGGGCCCGCCCGATGGTGCCCGCCACCAGGATGTGGCGGCTGCCCTCGCGCAGCACCTGGCGCGGGGTGAACGCGGGACATATCCGCGCGACGCTTGCCAGGGCGGCCCGTACCGCCGGGGTCTGGAGCGCCGAGGGGTCGATCCGCTCGGGGCCGATCGGGGTGCCCGGCCGGTGCGGGCCGCGTAGCAGGCGGCCGTCGACCTGGCGGGCGAGGGGGACCCGGCCGCCGGCCGGGGGGGCGGCCTCGGGGCCGCGCAGACCCAGCGCGCTGCGGCCGGCCGGAACCCGGGCGTCCGCGGACCGGCCCTCGGCGCCGCGCGGGGCCGCCGGGCGGCTCGGCGGGGGCGCCTGCTTGGGGCCGGGACGGCCCGCGGCCGCGGTGGGGGGGCGCAGCGCGGTGCGGGTCGGGCTCGGCGTGGGGGTCGTCGCTGAGGAGTACATGGGGTGAGGGTGGTCCCTTCCTGTCCGTCGGCGGGTGCGCCCCGCGGGGGCGGGGGAGGGCCGGTGCCCCGTGCTTCCTGGTGTGCCGGGGCCCTGCTTCGGGGGGTGGTGCTGCGGTGGTGCGGGGGGTGCTGCGAGGGGTGTTCGGGTGGTGTCCGACGGCCGGGTGGTGCGCGGGCGCCGGGCACGGACGCGGGGAGGGGTCCCCTGCTCCGGCGGTGTCCCGGCCGTCCGCACCCTGGGGAATGCGGTCGGCCGGAGCCGCCGTGGCCGTGCCCGGCGCTCCCGCGCCACCCGGCCGCGCCACCCCCTCGGGTGAGGACCGGGCGCGCCCCTCGCCACGGTCGGGGGATGCCCCGACGCCGGTCCGGAGCGCCTCCCGCCCCGGGGGCGAGGTGGCACACCCCTACAACACACCCGCGCCGCACTGGCTTAGTAGTCTGGCGGGCCCTGGCGAACGGTGGCGAATGCTCGCCTGGCACTTGCCGGAGCCTCTAGCCTCGAACCAGCCGAGGAACCTGGGGGCTTCACGTGAGCAGGGGACCCAACACCCGACTCGCCGATCTGTTCGTCCTGACCGGATGGTCGAAGGGCGAGCTGGCGCGGCTGGTCAACCGTAGGGGCGCCGCGCTGGGTCAGCAGCAGCTGTCCACCGACACCTCGAGGGTACGGCGCTGGATCGAGCAGGGGGAGATTCCCCGCGATCCGGTGCCGCGGGTGCTGGCGACCGTGTTCACGGAGCGGCTCGGACGTGTCGTCACCACTGAGGACCTCGGTCTGGAACGACACCGGCCCACCAGGAGCGGGGCGGCGCAGTCCGCAGCGGAGCCATGGTCGCCGGATCGAACGGCCGCGGTCCTCACCGAGTTCACGGGAATGGACCTCATGCTGAACCGACGTGGATTGGTGGGCGCGGGCGCCGCGCTCACGGCCGGGGCGGTCATCGCCGACTCCCTGAAGGGCTGGCTGGGCGGGGACGCGGTCGCGTACGCGGCCTCGGCTCCCGGGCCGCGCCAGGTGATCACCGGGGCGGGCGCGCGCCCGGTGGTGGACGTGTACGACGCGGGCCCGGTCGGGCTCGACGAGGTGGAGGCGCTGGAGCGCTCGGTGCAGGTGTTCCGGGCGTGGGACGCGGCGCGCGGCGGCGGGCTGCAGCGCAAGGCGGTGGTCGGTCAGCTGAACGAGGTGGGCGGGCTGCTGACGCACCGGCACCCGCCCTCCGTGGAGCGGCGGCTGTGGCTGGTCGCGGCGAACCTCGCGGTGCTGGCCGGCTGGATGTCGCACGACGTGGGCCTGGAGCCCACCGCCCAGCGGTACTTCATGATCGCCGCGGAGGCGGCCAAGGAGGCGGGCGACCGGCCGCGGGCGGGCGAGGCGATCTCGCGCGCGGCCCGGCAGATGGTGCACCTGGGCCGGGCGGACGACGCGATCGACCTGATGGCGGCGGCGAAGGCGGCGGGCGGCCGGCTGCTGCCGAGGACGCGGGCGATGCTGAACACCGTCGAGGCGTGGGCGCACGCCTCGATCGGGCACACGCAGGACACCTACCGGCTGCTCGGCGAGGCCGAGGACCTGTTCGCCGAGGACGCGCCGGAGCCGCCGCCGTCCTGGATGCAGGTGTTCGACGAGGCCGAACTGCGCGGCATGCAGGCGCTGGTGCTGCGCACGCTCGCGGAGCACGACCTGTCGGCGGCGCCGCAGGCGCGGCGGCACGCGGAGCGGGTGATCGCCCTGCGGGAGGGCACCGGGCAACTGCGCTCGGCGCTGTTCGACCGGATCACGCTGGCCTCGGTGCACTGGATCACCGGGGAGCCGGACGCGGCGGAGCTCCAGGCCAAGATGGTGATGAACCTGATCGGGCAGAACTCCTCGCACCGCACGTGGGACCGGCTGCGGGAGATGTACCGGCTGACGGCGCAGTACCGCGGGCTGCCGGCGGTCGACGAGCTCCGGGTCCAGCTGGGGCAGGAGCTGCGGGTGGCGGACGCGAAGAACCGGCCGCGGGCGACCTGAGGGGACGGACGTCCGGGAACGGGACGTCCGTTCGGAGCGGGGCGCCCGTTCGGATCGAAGCGCGGGTGGGGCGGACGCGGGGCCGGACCGGCGGGTGTGTTCGCCGCGGCGCGGTCAGCGGTGCTCGCCGGCTCCGGCGCGTGCGGCCGGCCGCAGAAGCATGCGCAGCGCGGTGACGGTGCCGTCCGGGCCGAGTACGGGCTCGCCCGCGCACTCGACGCTGTCGTGCGTGCCGTCGAACCGGCGGACTCGCAGGGTGCCGCACGTGGTGCGCCCGTGCACGAGGGTGTCGGTCATCATCCGCCGCAGCAGCGGCCGGTCGGCCTCCGGGAGGCGGTCGGGCAGCCGGTCGAGGCTGAGCGGGCCGTGTCCGGGGTCGCAGCCGAGGAGCCGGAAGGTCCCGGCGTCCCAGCGGACCCCGTCGGTGAGGAGGTCCCATTCGGCGGAGCAGACCGTGGGGCCGGACGGCTCCTGCGCCGTGCCGTCCACTCTGCCGCCGTCCGTTCCGCCGTCGGACGCGCCGGACTCCGGCGTGCCCGCTTCCGCCGCGCCCGGGGCCGGTCCGGCGCTCGGGGCGGCCGTGGCGGTGGCCGCGCCCGCGCCCGTGCCGCCCGTCGGGGTGCCGTCCGCGAGGGCGGTGCCCGGCGGGCGCGCCGGGGCCGAGGACATGTTCATGACCGGTCCATCGATCTGGGGCGCTCGCTCGGTGTGAGCGGGCCGTGGCGGTTGGTGAGACGACTGTCGCACAGCCGCGTCCTCTCCGTGGGGTTTTGGACAGAACGTGGGCAAAATTCCTCTGGCATATGCCACTGTGGCCGAAGCGTTCGTCGCCCTGTGTGCGGACCGGGGCCCGAGGCGGTAACCTTCGGTGATTCCGGCGCCCGGGCGCCCACCGCAGTACCCACCAGAGACCCCGGCGACGGAAATCCCGTTGCCACTACGACCGCCGCAACGGATGCTGACCTCATGTTCGAGCCAGTGATAGCACCTAGTGCCAGCCTCCTCGGCCTCCTGCAGCGGGGCCGCGGTGACGGGCAGCTCCACGCGCTGGCCGCCGACCGTACCGAGGCCATCGCCGCGCTGGAGGAGTGTGTCACCAGGGACCCACGAGCCGACTGGCAGGTCGAGAGCCGCTCGCTGTACTACGCGCGCCTCTACATGGAGCTGGAAGCCCCCCTCGACGGCATCGAGGACCACCTCCACTCCGCGGAGGACCTGGTCAGCGACGACGAGAACCGCACGGGCCTCGCCCTGTCCGTCCTCGGCCACCTCGCCGCGTACGGCCGGCGCGACGCGCTGCTGATGCTGCGCGAGTACGCCGCCACCGGCGCCAACTGGGCCTGGGCCCTGGACGAGCTCGCGCTGCGCGACGACGACCGCGGCCTGCTCCTCCTCGGCACCGCCGTGCTGGACCGCTTCCCGCCGGGCCCCGAGGGCGACGCCGAGCTGCGCGAGTTCATCCGCAACGCCTACGAGCCCCGGCCCTGGCGGCTGTGGGCCGCCTACCACCCGAGGGTCGCGGCGGCCAGCGAGCAGTCGCCCTTCGACGTGTGGCAGCGCCAGCTCAACCGCAGCGGCGTCACCCCCGGCTGGTCCACCGCCGACGTGCTCGCCTGGGCCGACCAGGGGGAGCTCGGCGGCCTCGGCGCCGGCGCCTTCCTCGGCCGTCCGGAGCCGTCCGCCCAGGTGGGGCGCGGTGACACCGCCGGGCCCGACGCCGTCGACCGCCGCGCCGCCGCGGCCGCCCGCTGCCTGACCGCCGTCGTCCGTCCCGAGGACCGGCCCGCGCTCATCGAGGCCGCCCGCGACGGCCTGCCCGGCGCCCGCAGAGCGGCCCTGCGCTACCTCGTCGACCAGCGGGATCCCGCCGCCGCCGAGCTGATCGAGGCCGCCGCGGCCGACGTCGACGACCGGATGGTGCGCTCCGCCCTGGAACTGCTCGGCCGGATGCGCGGCCCCGAGGCCCTCGCGCACGCCCGCCGCTGGGCCGACCCGGCCACCGGCGGCGCCGACAGCGCCCTCGGCGAAGCCGCCGTCCAGCTGCTCGCCGACGCCGGGGGGCCGGACGACGCACCCCTCGTGGTCGCCGGACTGCGCCGCTGGGTCTCCGTGCGCGGGGTCGCCGGCGCCGGGCTCGGGTCGCTGGTCGACGGTGCGGGGCGGCTGGCCGCCGCCGACGCCGTCCCGGTCCTGCGCCACATCTACGGCGAGGCCGCCTCCTCCGAACTGCGCGGACGCGCCGCCCGGGCGCTCGCCACGACCGACGTGCACTTCCCCGAGGGCCCGGCCGTCGAGTGCCTGTGGGACTGCGAGGAGACCACCCGTGAGCTCGCCGCGCGGCACGTCGCCACCACCGGCGACGCGCGTGTGCTGGAGCGATTGCGGCGACTCGCCGCCGACCCGGCCGAGGAGGCCGAGGTCCACGCCGCCGTCCGCGGCCGGCTGACCGCCGCCCGGGAGTTCGGGCGCTAGATACCTTTTCGGCCGCGTCGGGCCGGGGCACCCTGTCGGGGTGTCCCGGCCCGACTGCTTTCCCCAGCTTTCCCCTGTTTCCCTCTGCTTCTTGCTGCTCCCCGCTGCTTCCCGCTGCCTTCCGAGTGGGCGTTGAGGGCCCGGAGTTGAAAGCCCGTTCTACTTCACGACGCCCGCGTCCGGGGCGAGGACGCCACCCGCGACCAGTCCGATGATCAGGATGCCGAGCAGCACCCGGTAGACCACGAACGGCAGGAAGCTGTGGTGCGAGATGTACTTGAGGAACCAGGCGATCGCCGCGTAGCCGACCGCGAAGGCGATGACGGTCGCCAGGACCGTCGGCCCCCAGGCCGGGGCCGGGCCCTCGCCGATCTTGAACAGCTCCAGCGTCCCCGAGGCGAGCACCGCCGGGATCGCCAGCAGGAACGAGTACCGGGCCGCCGCCTCCCGGCTGTAGCCGAGCAGCAGGCCCGCGCTGATCGTGCCGCCGGAGCGCGAGACGCCCGGGATCAGCGCCAGCGCCTGGGCGACGCCGAACGCGCCGGCGTGCGGGAGGGTCAGGTCGGTGATCGGACGGGCGTGGCGGATCGCCCGGGTGCGGTCGGCGAAGGCCAGGACCAGGCCGAAGACGATCAGTGTGGTGCCGATGATCCGCAGGTCGCGCAGGTGGGTCTCGATGGTGTCCTGGAAGAGCTTGCCCAGGATGCCGATCGGCAGGGTGCCGATGATCACGAACCAGCCCATCCGGGCGTCGTGGTGCGAGCGCAGTGCCGGGCGGACGAGGGACAGCGCCCAGGTCCGGATGATCGAGGCGATGTCGCGGCGGAAGTAGATCAGCACCGCCGCCTCGGTGCCGAGCTGGGTGACGGCGGTGAAGGCCGCGCCCGGGTCGTCCCAGCCGAGCAGGGCGGAGAAGACCCGCAGGTGGGCGCTGGAGGAGATCGGCAGGAACTCGGTGAGGCCCTGGATCAGGCCGAGCGCGGCGCCGTGGAGCCAGTCGATCGTCACCGGACACCCGCCCGGGGTATCCGTCGGTCCTGCTGCATGTGGGTGTCCTCGCGGGTCGGAACGGGCGTGCGGGCATGCGTGCCGCCGCGACCCGCCCGGCCCTCGGGCCGCGCGCGGCCCGGCGCGCGGCCGATGGTACGGGGTGAAAGTGACGATTCTTTGTTCACCCTTTAATCGGGCTTTGCGCACCGGGTCCTTTCGTGGTCAGCCGGCGGGCCCGGACCCAGGTGCGGTCCTCCGTCAGGTAGCGCTCTACCGCCAGACCGGCCTCCGCCAGGGCTCCTTCGAACTCCTCGGTGCTCAGCGGCCGGGAGCGGAAGGTGTGGGTCCAGCGGCCGTCCGGGAACTCGTACTCGGCGAGGACGGTGTTCGAGCCGTCCCCGTTCGGCGTCGACGAGACCATCCGGGCGACTCCGTCCGTGCCCGCCAGCCTGCTCTCGCGGGGCACGTTGCGGTGCCAGTCCTCGCCCTCGCGCTGCATCAGTACGCAGCCGTCGTCGGTGACGTGGCGGCGGCAGGTTTCCAGGAGCCCTTGGCGGACGGCCACGTCGCCCGCGTGCACGAGGAAGGAGGCGAGCATGACGACGTCGAAACGCTCGCCGAGGTGCAGGTGCTCGATCGGGCTGCGAACGGTCCGGACGTCCTCGCGGACCCGGGCCAGCATCTCGGCGGACTCGTCGACGGCCGTCACGGTGAACCCGCGGTCGGTCAGCGGGTGGGTCATCCGGCCCACGCCGCAGCCCAGTTCGAGGATCCGGGCGCCGGTCGGCACGGCGCCCTCGATCAGGTCCGGGATGTCGCCCACCGGGAGGCGGGACCAGAGCTCGACGGCGCAGCCGTCCGGGGTGATCGCGCCCGGACCGGTGCCGTCGTAGCCCTCGCGGCGCACGGTGGGGCCCTGTGGGGTGGGGAGTTCGTCGCTCATGCCGATCATCGGAACACGGGTGCGGCGGGAGGGGAAGGAGTTCCCGGGAGCCCGTACGGGTTTCGGTCAATTCGCCGCCGGGTGCTGCGGATCAGCGCCCGCCAGGTCGGCCAACGTGGCGTTCAGCCAGGCGAGTTCGGCCTCCGTGGTGGCGCGGGCGATCAGCAGCAGGCCGCGGCGGAAGGGGTCGGCGAACTCCTCGGCTCCGACCGGGCGATCGCCCTCGTAGAAGAAGCTCGCCGGTTCGGCGAGGAAGGCGAGGCGGCGGCGGAGCACGGCGGCCTGGTCGGCGGGGCGGTCGAGGTGGCGGAGGAACGCGAGGAGGGTGAACCAGCGGTTCTCGTCGCTGATGTCGAGCCGCTCGGGCTCGCGCAGCCGGTCGAGCAGGGCGGTGCGGCCGGCGGCGGTGAGGTGGAGGGTGTGGCGGGGGGCGGCGGCGGTGCCGGGCTCGGTCTCGCGGACGAGCAGGCCGTCGGACTCCAGGCGCTTGATCGCCGGGTAGAGGGTGCCGTCGCTGATGGGGCGGACGTGGCCGGTGAGCGCGGCGAGGTGGCGGCGCAGCTCGTAGCCGTGCAGGGGGCGGTCGTACAGGAACCCGAGGATGGCGAGCTTCAGCATGGGGTCACTCTGCCAGAAGGATCCCTCGGGGCGTTGGTATATCGATGGCGTGATACCTCGGCGCCGAGGTATGGTCCATGTCGATCGGCGGGCAGGTGACGGCGAACAGATGACAGATTTCAACATCTGTTATCTGTCATCTGTCTGCTGTCATCTGTTCGCCGCACGCCCGACCCTCGCCACCTCGTCGCCCGCCGCAATAGGAGCCCCTCGATGCGCCACGCCCCCGTCACGCCCGACGGTCACCGGATCCGCTGGGTCGAGCTGCCCGGCGCCGAGCCGGCCCGCGTCTACCTGCACGGCCTCGGTGCCAGCTCGCCCGTCTACTTCGCCGCAGCCGCCGTGCACCCGCTGCTCGCCGGGCGCCGCAGTCTGCTGCTCGACCTCCTCGGCTTCGGCATCAGCGACCGGCCCGCGGACTTCCGGTACGCGCTGGAGAACCACGCCGACGCCGTCGCGGCCGCGCTGCGCGCCGCCGGCGTCGCGGGAGCGGAGGTCGTCGGGCACAGCATGGGCGGTGCGGTCGCGATCGTGCTGGCCCACCGGCACCCCGAGCTCGTCGCGAAGCTCCTCCTCGTCGACGCCAACCTCGATCCCATCGCCCCGGCGGCGCAGCGGCCCGGCAGCAGCGGGCTCGCCGGCTACACCGAGGAGGAGTTCCTGGCCGGAGGACGGGACGAAGTCGCCGAGCGGGTCGGCCCGTCCTGGTGGGCGACGATGCGGCTGGCGGGCCCGGAGGCGCTCCACCGCAGTGCCGTGCACCTTGCCCGCGCCACGGTGCCGACCATGCGGGAGATGCTACTGGACCTGGACGTGCCGCGCACCTTCCTGTACCCGGCACCCGATGGCGAACCCCACGGGGCGCCGAGGCTGCGGGCGGCCGGGGTCCGGGTGGTGGCGGTGCCGGAGTGCGGACACAACGTGATGCTCGACAACCCGGACGGCTTCGCGGCGGCCGCGGCGGAGGCGCTCGCAGGGTAGACGGGGGTCCGACGGCAGGGCCTAGGGTGGAGGCGTGCTCGAAAGACAAGCGTCCGTGGAGGTTCCGGACGCGCTGGCCGCGTCGCTCGACGAGTTCTTCGGCCCGGAGGGGAACGCCTGGGTCGCCGGACTGCCCGCACTGGCAGGGGAGTTGCTGCGGCGATGGGGGCTGCGCCTGGACGGTCCGCCCGCGCACGGGGCCGTCGCACTGGTGCTGCCCGTGCGGCGGGCGGACGGTGAGGCCTGCGTCCTCAAGCTCCAGCCGGTGGACGAGGAGACGGCGGGAGAGCCCGCGGCCCTGCGGGCCTGGGGCGGACACGGCGCGGTGCGGCTGCTCGACCACGATCCGGCCTCGGGCTCGATGCTGCTCGAACGGCTCGACGCGGGGCGCTCGTTGCTCACCGTCGAGGACGACCGGGTGGCCCTGCTCGTGCTGGCCGAGCTGCTGCGGTCGCTGACGTCACATCAGGCCATGCCGGGAATACGAGGATTGGCCGATCTCGCGGACACCATGCTCGCGGAGGCGGCCGGGGCCGCGGCTGTCCTCGCCGACCCGGACGAACAGCGGCTGCTCGCCGACTGCGCGGCGGCACTGCGCGAGGTCAGGGCCGATCCCGGCGGGCAACTCCTGCACTGGGACCTGCACTTCGGCAATGTCCTCGCCCCGCTCGACCGCGCGCGGCGCGGCCCGTGGCTCGCCATCGACCCGAAGCCGCTCGCCGGACACCCCGGCTTCGAGCTGCTCCCCGCGCTGCGCAACCGCTGGGACGACGTCGTGGCCACCGGAGACGTGCGGCGGGCGGTGCGCCGGAGGTTCGATCTCCTCGTGGACGTCCTGGAGTTGGATCGGGCGGAGGCGGCGGGGTGGACGCTCGCAAGGGTGCTGCAGAACGCCGTATGGGCGGCGGAGGAAGGGGAGGTGGCGCTCGACCGGGCCCAACGGGCCATCGCGGAGGAGCTGTTGGGGCGGTGAAGGGCCGCCGGAGTCTCACTGCCCCCGTACGGCCGTGAACTTCACCCGGACGCCCGGCGCGAGCAGGGCCGCCGGTTCGCGTTCCGCGTCCCACAGTGCGAGCGCCGTCCGGCCCAGGAGCTGCCAGCCGCCCGGGGACGGGCTCGGGTAGACGCCGGTGTACGGGCCCGCGAGGGCGACCGAACCGGCCGGGACGGCGCTGCGCGGAGTGGCCCGGCGCGGCACCCCGTACTCGGCGGGCAGTCCGGTCAGGTAGCCGAAGCCGGGGGAGAACCCGCAGAAGGCGACGACGTACTCGGGCCCGGTGTGGATCCGGACGGCGGCCTCCTCGGAGACGCCCCACAGCGCGGCGACCTCGCCCAGGTCGGCGCCGTCGTACACGGTCGGCACTTCGAGGAGCGGGCCGTGCGCCGTGTCCGCGGCCGCCGGACGCGCGGTGGCGAGCAGCGCGGTGAGCGCGTCGACGTCGGCGACGCCGTCCAGCAGGACGGTCCGGGCCGCGGGCACGATCTCCTCGACGGCGCCGAGCGCGCCCTCGGCCTGCCGCTCGCGCAGCCACCCGTACAGCGCGGCCACCTCGGCCGGTCCGGCCACCTCCACGAGCAGCGCGTTCCCGCCGACCGGCCGGACGGCGGCGGCCGTCACGCGAAGGCCTCCACCCGGACCCCGGCCGAGGCGAGCGCGCCCCGCACCCGCCAGGCGAGCTGGGCCGCGCCGGGGGTGTCGCCGTGCACGCACAGGGAACGGGCCTCGACGCCGATGTGCTCGCCGCCGACGGCCTCCACCGTGCCGTCCCGGGCGATGCCGACGGCCCGGGTGATCACCGACTCGGGGTCGTGCACGACCGCGTCGGGCTCGCGGCGGGGCACGAGCGTGCCGGACCGCGTGTACGCGCGGTCCGCGAAGGCCTCGGCGACGACGGGCAGTCCGACCCCCTCGGCGACGGCGAGCAGCCGCGAACCGGGCAGACCGAGGACGGGCAGCGGCCCGTCGCAGACCGCCCCGGCGCGCAGGACGCCGGCGACGACGGCCTCGGCCTGCTCGGAGTCGGAGACCACCCGGTTGTAGAGGGCGCCGTGCGGCTTGACGTACGAGACGCGGGAGCCCGCGGCGCGGGCGAACACCTGGAGCGCGCCGATCTGGTAGGCGATCTCGTCGGCCAGTTCCTCCGGCGGGACGTCCATCGCGCGGCGGCCGAAGCCGGCGAGGTCGCGGTAGGAGACCTGGGCGCCGATCCGGACGCCGCGCTCGGCGGCCAGCGAGCAGACCCGGCGCATCGTCGACGGATCCCCGGCGTGGAAGCCGCAGGCGACGTTGGCACTGGTCACCACGGACAGCAGGGCCTCGTCGTCGGTCAGCGTCCAGCGCCCGAACCCCTCGCCGAGGTCCGCATTGAGATCGATCACCGCATCGGCCACGCCCGTCCGCCTCCCAGCAGCTGTTGAGCGAGATGGTAGGGCCTGCGCGTGAAGGCCGCGGACCGTGACCCGGGCGGGGGGCGCCCGCCCCCGCGCGCCCCCCCGGGGGTGGCGCCCCGGGGGGCCCGCCCCCCGGGCGTGTGTTGTGTTTGGGGCCGCCGGGGCCCGGGAGGGACCGTGC